>DASVSM010000143.1:0-4569 GCA_036388115.1 Flavisolibacter sp. | reverse complement strand
ACAAAATGGTGTGGCTGGAGACCGGCATCAATAGCCTGCCAGGTTTTACCGCCGTCGTAAGATGTTCGTATTCTCCGGGTATTCGAAACGGTGCTGTAAGTAATAGCAGCAAATCCACCTTCGATGCGTTCTACGTCGATGCCCACGCCTCCCTCATTGATCACCAACGCCCAGGCCTCACCATCATCGGTCGATCTTATTATCCCTTGCTGGCTGGTTGCAAGGAGTACACCATTTGATTCTGCCATTTTCCCCCAGCCTCCGGCCTGCAGTTGTTTCCAGGATTTTCCACCGTTAGTGGATCTAAAAAGACCCTTGTCAGAGCCGATGAAAACCGTGCCTCCGGCAGTCTCAAAAACACTGAGTATACGTTTCTCCCCAAAATTTGTGAATACCGGCGACCATACACCCGTTCCGGCAGTTTTTTGGAAAATTTCTCCACCCCAGTAATTGTATGCATATAACCCGGCCTTACCAGGGGCAATGCTGCTATGTTCGCCGGGGAGCCTTTCTTTGTTCCAAAAAGGACCTTTCGCATTTGGTTTACTGTGATATATCCCGTTGCCGGCATTTAAATAGAGCCCATTATCATCTGCAAAAAAAACATTTCCGCCGACACCAGTTTCATCTTTCGCAGGCCCGGGCAGCCCTTCGCTTATGTCCTGCCATGTTTGTCCGCCATCCATAGATTTAAAAACGATGTTTGCAACCCCTGCCCTATCTCTTTTTTGTTTTGGCTGATCATCCGTGATTGCAGATGACGCTGTAAATTCTAATGACTCATTACAGGCAAAGGGGAATTGAAGAAGGAGTAACAGAGCAAGGTTATAGATTTTCATGACTATGATTGGTTTGGTGAAACAATGTTGTAAAGGTCATTGGGCGACAATGATCCTGTAGCTTTTTACTGTAAAAAGGTGTAAACGATACGTAAAACGTTTGTAAATCCACCTAACTGAGGGTTAATGGACTATTTTGCACACATGAAGCCATGGACGTTGGTTGGATCTTCAATTATTCTACTTGTTGTGTTGATTTCTGCTTTTGCATTTATCAATAACAAGAATGAAATTCTTGAGAAGCATGTAGAAGTAGTACTACGTGATTTAGGACACCAGCTTTTGCTTTCAGCTAAAGATTCTACCTCCCGGGTGCTACCGGTTAAGAAATTGGATGAACGTACCTACCAGATCTCCTTTCAAAATCACTTCAATTTTATTTCAGATACCCTCATCAATTTAGTGCAGCGAACATTTGAAAAGGCCAGCCTGGGAAATGATTATATAGTGAATTTGAAGAATTGTAAAGAGGCTGAAACTGTCCTTGCATTTGAAATAAATAGCCAGGCAGGCGATCTAACACCTTGCAGGGGTCGTACGCTGGAAGTTGGTTGTTATGTTATTGAAATTGAACTTTTGAAGAAAAACAGGTTTGAGCCCTTTTGGTTGGCACTGTTGGTTATTCCTGTGAGTTTTGTTGGTTTTTATGTAAAAGATAAGCTTCGTAAAAAAGAGGAGAAAGAACCAATTATTGATGCTACTGATTACCTACAATTAGGAAGCTTTAGATTTTACCCGGATAATAATGTTCTTAAAAGTGAGAATAGCAACATTACGCTTTCGGGAAAAGAAACAAAAGCACTAAAAATATTTGCAGAAAATATAAATCAAATTGTAGAAAGGGAAAAACTGATGAAAGAGATTTGGGAAGATGAAGGTATAGTTGTCATCAGTAGAAATGTTGATGTATTGGTATCGAAATTACGTAAGAAATTAAGCGACGATAACTCCATTAAATTTATTAACGTCCATGGCAGGGGTTACAAGTTTGTTATTGAGTAGATGATGATAAGGTAAAAGAAACTATCTCACTTGCAAACTAAGGATTGCATTACGATTCTTTTTATGTTTTGAAAACTACAGAGAGCGGAAAAAGTTGCTGTTACTTTCGATGTCTCCTGTATTTTAATCTAAAGGGCTTTCTATTCCCATCGGAAGGGTAAGTCATCACTGAAACCAATTCACCATTCTTTTTCAACAAATCGAAATTTCCAATATCGATCCAATCTGAACCAATATTATAAACAAAATCGTTCGGAACATTTACTGTTATTTCAAAATTTGTAAAAGAATCTATTGCCATTCCAAGAGTTCCACTGGGTAATATATCAAAGGGTTCAATGATAATTATCCCGCTATCTCTACGAAAATCCGTGCGTTCTGTCCTTGTGCTATCCAACTTAAGATAATAGTTTCCTTTGCGCGGGATATATTGTTTAACACTAATTTTTGCTGTTATGTTTTGTCCTGACTGATCAAATACTTTTACACAAACCATTTTAGTATTTTCTCTGGTTGTGGGATCAATCCTTATTATTTTGAAATCTTTAGTGTCAATTTGAGTAAATCTTATTGTATCCCTTATTTGAACCCATGTTCCAATTGAGGTATTAGAATGCTCTTGACAACGGATTTTGTAACTATATGTGCCATTATCCTGAAGCGTGATGGTTTTGTTACACGAACCATTATTTGTATCAATATATAGTTCATTTTTCTGAGCGGATACATTTATAGAAAATATCAGAAGCGCTAATAATGCCCTTAAAAATCCGATCATATGAATTTAGTTATGATGGCAGCTAACAGTTGAATTGCGCAACTTCTTGCCCCAAACATAATTAATAATCGATAGTAAATAAGGCCGCACGATTCTGTTGCAAAGCGATAAGAACGTACAAGAGTGCGACGCAACCAAAGCCTCATACTACCACTTCAGCTTAGTACATAAAAAAATCGTCCTCAAACAGAGGACGATTTAAAAATGTACAAAAACCTAAAACCCTCTCTTCTCCACCTTTGGCGGTGCAGGCTTTTTATATTCTTTTGTTTTCATCAATGTTTTTATTTCATCAATAGCTTTTTGTAGTTGCGGATCCACCCCACGAGCCATAGACCCTAAATTTTCGTCTACCAGGATATCCGGGTCTACGCCGTGACCTTCCTTGAACCACGTGCCATCGGGATTATACATACGGAAGCTGGGCGCTGTTACATTGCCACCATCTATCAAAGGCGGTGTGCCTGAAATGCCAATCAATCCGCCCCAGGTACGTGTGCCGATCAACGGGCCCAGGCCTTTTCTGCGGAAGTAATCAGGAAACGCATCACCACCCGATCCGCTCCAGCCATTCATCAGCATTACCTTGGGCCCAAAATGCGCATACGGCGGCCATGGCCATGGACTGCCATCCCTGATCCCCCAATGCGCTAGCGGATCACGGTTCAGTATTTCAATAAAACGATCAGGTATTTGTCCGCCATCATTAAAGCGTTCATCAATGATCAATCCTTTTTTCTGCCATTGTGCATTGAACTGGCGGATCAATTCATTCTGACCATCCGTGCCGGTGCTTGGTACGTAGATATAACCTATTTCTCCATTGGTAGCTTCCGAAACTTTTGTGGCCATATCAGCTATCCACGCAAGATGACGTAAACGATATTCATCGCCCAGCGTTTGTACAATCACTGTTTTTGCACCGGTGAAGGAAGGCCTGGTGTTATACGTTACTTCAACCGCTTTATTGGCGAGGCCTTCAAAAGCCAGGTACGGATCATTTGCCGAAGTAAGAGGTACACCATTCACAGCCAGAATATACATTCCTTCCTTTGCATCAATGCCGGAGATATCAAGTGGCGAACGGGCTTCTGCATCATGCGACGCACCGCGAATAATTTTTTTGATCTTGTAGTATTCCCCATCGGCTTCATAATCTACCCCGAGATAGCCGGTGTTTTGTGTTTTAGATTTCTCCAAATCACCACCACTTAAGTAAGTGTGCGAGGCATTTAACTCGCCTATCATTTCAGCTATCACGAAATTGGCTTCTTCACGTGTGGTTGCCCCTTCCAGCATTTTACCATAACGTTCGCCAACCTGCTTCCAGTTCACACCATGCATACCGGGATCGTAGAAGTAGTCTCTTTCAATACGCCATGCATCCGCAAATATTTGCTTCCACTCAGCAGCGGGATCTATCATCGTTTGCATTTCCGCTACACGCAATGGCTTTTCAAATTTCTGGTTCTCGGCTGGCTGAATAATGGCATACTGAAAGTTTGGCCGTCCGGCTAAAATTTTTCCTTTGTTGTCCGACAGCAGGTAACCGGTGGCATTGTCAAGGATCGTTTTTTCTTCACGCTTCTCTATGTCAAAGTATTTGATGGCACCCGGACCTGTTGTTCCCGTGTTCTGATTCTTCATGTAAATGATCTTGCCCTTTGCAGCATTCAGGCTCCCGTAGTTGCCTGCTGTTAACGGCAGTATCACCATTCTCTGCTCCAGGCCATCAAAATCGATCAGTACATTATCAGCAGAAGGCAGCGGTTTTGTTTTTAACGATGTATCCTTTCTTTCCTTCTCTGCCTTGCTGATCAATTCTTCTTTTTTCGCCGGTGCATCCAGTTTCAGCGCCACGGTATCATTCTTTGGAGAAAGCAGCGAAGGCGTGGTTTTCAATAACGCTATCGCTGCTACCTGTCCTGAGTTGGCATAAATGAATGAATT
>DASVSM010000142.1:0-5233 GCA_036388115.1 Flavisolibacter sp. | reverse complement strand
AATACTCTTGAATAACCTTGTCTTTGATATCCATAAAATGGTTGTTTTACAGACAACCATTTTATGGACAAGACAATAGTTCAATAACAGCACTGGCCTTGGGCCCATAAAACCTCACTTATTCAAACTCCGCATCCACTCTGCCAACCGCTCCGTCCATGTTTCCAGATACCCTCTTCCTACAGCCAGCCCAAACCCATGTCCGCCATAAGGATAGATATGCATTTCCGTGGGCACGTTATTATCTTTTAATGCCTGGTAAAACAGCAGGCTATTTTCTACCGGTACACCTTTATCATCGGTAGCATGTATCAAAAAGGTGGGAGGTGTTTCTTTGGTTACCTGCAGTTCGTTGGAGTACAGTCTTGCCAGGCTGCTGTCCGGCGTTGCACCAATCAGGTTGTTTCGTGAACCGGCGTGCATGATCGGCTTGCTCATGGAAATAACCGGGTACACCAGCACCGCAAAATCAGGACGGGAAGGTTGTCGCTCGATGCTGTCGGCCGCCGCCGCATCACCTGCGTCAAAATGCGTGGCAAGTGTGGAAGCCAAATGTCCGCCGGCAGAAAAACCCATGATGCCCACGCGGTCTTTTTTGATGTTCCACCTGGTTGCGTTGGCACGAACGATGCGGATGGCCCGCTTCGCATCGGCAAGCGGCGAAAGGTGCGGCGTGATGTTGCTTTTTGCATTGGGCAAACGGTATTTGAGCACAATGGCCGCAATGCCTTTTGCGCTGAGCAAACGGGCGGGATCGCTGCCTTCCCAGTTGTACGATAGTCCACCATAGCCACCACCCGGACAAATAATTACGGCTTGACCTGTAGCGGTCCGTTTGGTGGGCAGGTAAACAGTGATTTCCGGTGATTGCACGAGCTTGATATTGATGGTTTCGCCGGTGTCCCGTCTTTCCACTTCGGATGTCTTTTGGTAGTTGGGAACCTTGCCCGCCGGCCAAAGTGGAAGAATGATTTCCTGTGCATTGATGGCCTGATGAAGAACGATACAAAACAAAAACGAAACAAATTTTTTCATGTAGCGGAAGTTAAGCAAGGTTAAAATATCGGGTTAAAATACGGAAGTATGTACAATAGCCGTGATTTTCAGGATGCAACAGGATAGCGATGGTAGGGGGTAAGAGTAAATTTCAACTCTAATCACTTGTTTGCTATGCGAATCATGCTGTTGTTGATGGCGACCTTGTTTACCGCTTACATCCCTTTAAAGCTTTGTGCACAACTAAAGCTTCCTGCCATCATCAGCAACAACATGGTGTTGCAGCAGAATAGTAAGGTAGCGTTATGGGGCTGGGCAGGCCCGGGGGAAAAGGTAACTATCACCAATAACTGGAACAGGAAAGCAACCACCGTTACGGCCGACGCTTCCGGTAAATGGCTCACCTACATCTCCACAACAAAAGCAGGCGGTCCTTATAAACTTTCGTTTAAAGCTTCTAATGCCGTTGATGTAAATAATATTTTATTGGGCGAAGTATGGCTGTCTTCCGGCCAGAGCAATATGGAATTTTTTATAGGCAAAACGCCCAATCCTTCTTACACTGGCATTCACAATTACAACGAGGTTATTAAAGACGCGGAGCATCCCTATATCCGGCTGATTGATGTACCGAATAAAGTTGCCGGAGAGCCGCAATACGAGTTCAAGGGATCATGGAAAATGTGCACGACAAAAACAATAGACACCTTTTCTGCTGTGGCTTACTTTTTTGCAAAAGAAGTGAATAAGGCAACCGGCTTCCCGGTAGGCATTGTCGATGCAACATGGGGCGGCACACCGGCCGAATCATGGACAAAAAAAGAAGTGTTGCAAAGCGATGCAGACCTGAATGAAATATTAATTCGTTATCAAAAAGCAATGGACGTTTTTCCGGCAGAGAATGAAAAATACAAGGCAGTGTTTGCCAAATGGCGGGAAGACAGCAGCAAAACAAAAGGTGCTGCGCCAGCCGCACCAATGGGACCGACGCATAACAAGTCACCTTACAAATTATACAATGGCATGATCGTTCCGGTACAGCCTTACACCATCAAAGGCGTCATCTGGTACCAGGGCGAATCAAATGCTGACAGGGCTTTCCAGTACCATAAACTTTTTAGCGCAATGATTGCTAACTGGAGAAGTGATTGGAAGAACAGCAAGCTGCCTTTTTATTTCGTGCAGATATCTCCGCACCGCAGCCAGAACCCGGAAATAAGGGATGCGCAACAGCATGTGTACCGTCATGTGCGGTATACCGGCATGGTGGTCACAACCGATAATGGCGATTCACTTGACATTCATCCACGCAACAAAGAACTCGTCGGAAGACGGTTGTCACTTTGGGCCTTGCGCAACGAATACGGTAAAAAAGACATCCTTGTTTCAGGGCCTTTGTACAAGAGCATGAAAGTGGAAGGCAATAAGATCAGGATCAGTTTTGATTTTGACAAAGGGCTGATGGCAAAAGATGGTGAGCTGAAAGAATTTACAATTGCCGGTGATGACCAGAATTTTGTTCCTGCACGGGCGAAGATTGAAGGCAGTACCATAATCGTTTGGAATGATGTAATTCCACGTCCGAAAGCAGTGCGGTTTGCATGGAAAAATATTCCAAAGCCGAATTTCTACAATGCTGAAGGCTTACCGGCATCGCCGTTTCGTACGGATGGCTGGAGGTTGGCAACAGAGGGATTGAACTGATAGCCGCGGCGTCCTAAGCCCCTCCCAGGAAGGGTTCAGCCAACGCACAGTCACTGGCTTTATGACAGGTACTTTTTTTCGTTTTCATCTTGCTTGTTTATGATGCAAGCGATAAAAACGAATCTTGTATAAGCCAGTAACTGTGCGGCGGGCTCCCTTCCTCCCTGGGAGGAAGGGCAGGGAAGGAGGCCAATAGCAGGTGTAAGCCCACCCCTTTCGAAAGTTCTTTATAGTGATGGTTTTGCCGCCCTCCAGGGAGGGGATTGACATCCTGGAGGTGGTAATACTAAAAGGCACAATGTGGTTGCGGGATGATAGAATAAGAAGACAGGCGATAGTGCTGTAAGACACATCCCTCCCTGGAGGGGTGAGTTTAGGAAAAGGCTTTACTGTAAAACGTTGGGGTGGGTTTACGCAGAAGAAAAAGAAAAAATGATTGTATTCAAATATGCCTGCTCAATAGAATTACAAAGCGTACAAGAGTGCGACGCAACGAAAGTTTAATAGCACCACCGGCCTCTGGTCCATAAAAAAACTGAATAAGCTTCTTATGATAAAAAAATATTTTCTCTTCTTACTGCTCTTCACTGCTGCAACAAATTTGTTGCAGGCACAAGACCTTTCATGGACAAAGAACGTTGGTGCAAGAAAAGCTCCCGCGTCCAAAAAGGTTTACTGGGTGAACAATTTTAGCGCTGTAAAAGACAGCAACACAGTCATCACCAAAACCATTCAACAAGCCATTGATGAATGTGCAAAGAAAGGGGGCGGCATCGTTGCATTCAAACCCGGTGTGTATACAACCGGCGCCATCTTTTTGAAGAAAGGCGTTCACCTCAAAATAGACAAAGGTGTTCTCTTAAAAGGCAGTACCAGCTTTGATGATTATCCTGAAATCGACACCCGCATTGCCGGTATTGAAATGCGCTGGCCATCGGCTCTCATCAACATCATTGAACAACAGAACGTGATGGTGAGCGGCGAAGGAAAAGTGAATGCACAGGGAAAGTTTTGCTGGGATAAATACTGGGCCATGAGAAAAGAATATGAAGCGAAAGGCCTGCGCTGGATTGTTGATTACGATGCCAAACGGGTGCGTACATTTTTGGTGCAATCCTCCTCTGACATTACACTGAAAGGACTGACGTTTGCCAACGCCGGTTTCTGGACCGTGCAACTTTTATACTCCAACCACATCACCGTTGATGGTGTCACCATCCGCAACAACGAAGATGGTCACGGCCCCAGCACCGATGGCATCGACATTGATTCTTCTTCCTGGGTGCTGGTAGAGAATTGCGACATTGATTGCAACGACGATGATTTCTGTTTGAAGGCCGGAAGGGATGCCGATGGTTTGCGTGTCAATCGTCCGACAGAATATGTGGTCATTCGAAAGAGCATTGCCCGCAGAGGCGGTGGCTTGCTTACGTTAGGCAGTGAAACATCCGGCGGCATCCGGCATGTGCTGGCAACAGATCTGGTAGCGATGGGAACCGGCAACGGTTTTCATATAAAATCAGCCACCACCCGTGGTGGTGTTGTAGAAGACATTCATTTTCGCAATGTCGTTATGGACACTGTCGGTAATGCCTTTATGTACACCATGAACTGGAACCCATCTTATAGCTATTCAAAACTGCCGGAAGGTTACACACAGGAAACCCTGCCGAAGCACTGGAAAGTCATGCTCACCAAAGTGGAGCCCGAAGAAAAAGGCATCCCGCATTTCAAAAACATTTACATCTCCAACGTAAAAACGAAATATGCCCGCAAAGCCATTAACGCTGCAGGATTGGAGCAGTCAACACTGGAGAATTTCAATTTTCAAAACGTAGAGATCAATGCTGCCACGGCCGGTGATGTTAGCCATGCCAAAGGCTGGACGCTGAAAGACGTACAAATAAAAACAAAAGACAACAGCAAAGTAGCCATCAAGAATTCGACGGCCGTAGGTTTTTAATAATGATGTAATGAAAAGAATTATCCTGCCTTTCTTATGCCTTATTTTTTCACTCGTTGCATCGGCCCAAGTCCGTAAAACGCTTTCGTTTGATGAGGGCTGGAAGTTTTACAAAGGCGATGTACCCGGAGCGGAAGCATCGTCATTTGATGACAACGCCTGGCGTTCGCTGGCCGTGCCGCACGACTGGAGCATTGAAGGCCCGTATGACCGTGCTAATACCACTGGCAGAGGAGGTGGATATTTACCCGCAGGCCTTGGCTGGTACCGCAAAACATTTTCTGTTCCTGCTGCTGATGCAGGTAAAAAAACGTTTATCCAGTTTGGTGGTGTAATGGCTAACAGTGATGTATGGATCAACGGTCATCATCTTGGCAGGCGTCCCAATGGCTATGTTGCTTTTGAATATGAACTAACACCACACCTGAAGGCCGGTAAAAATATTATTGCTGTCCGGGCTGATAATGCTGTGCAGCCGGCTATGCGTTGGTATGCCGGTGCCGGTATCTATCGTCATGTAAGATTAGTTACTACATCGCCGGCTTATGTAAAACAGTATGGACATTTTGT
>DASVSM010000141.1:0-5823 GCA_036388115.1 Flavisolibacter sp. | reverse complement strand
GCAATGATGTAATATTTCATCGGGTTAAAGATAGGTGGGAAACAATAGTGAACAGATGAACAAGGCATGATGAATGAAGAAGATGGTTGCTTTTCTCAACGGTCTTTTCCTTCGTAATTCGATATTCCTTGTTCATCTGTTCTGCGGTTCGTCAGATAAGAACCTTCGCCAGCAAAATACCAATACCATAAACAAGCGTCATGGCAAAAATGCCTTTGGCTGTACGGTCTTTTTGTGTGTTTACATAATAGGTAAACAAAGCGATATTGGCCACCAGGCACCAAACGCCAAAGAAGGTAATCAGACTTTTTTGGGCCACAAAAGTGCTTACAAATTCATCCAGCGATGCATCACTGAAACGAACTAAATAGATAATCAAAAAAACAATCAGTGGTAAAAGAAACCCCAGGAGCAAACCCATTTGCAAATTATCCCGCTTAAGAAAAAATGTTCCAGTCGTTTTCAATTTGTTGTTTCAGTTTATAGTGGGTTAAATCAAATTGCACAGGTACTACGCTCACATAATTATTAGCCAGGGCCCAGACGTCGGTATCGGTACCTTCATCAAAGTTCACAAACTCGCCGGTGAGCCAGTAGTACTTCCTTCCATGAGGGTCATAACGTTCAATAAAGTCTTCTTCGTATTTGGCATAGGCCTGCCGGCAAATTTTTACACCTTTTATCTGCTCCGGTGTGGCAATCGGGAAGTTGACGTTCAGCACACAATGTTTATCGGGAGGGTTGTTAAGCATTTGCTCCACAATGATCCTGGCATAATGCCTGGCTGCCGAAAAATCGGCTTCCAGCGCATAGTCCAGCAAGGAGAAGCCAACTGACGGAATGCTTTCAATGGCCGCTTCCACAGCTGCCGACATGGTGCCTGAATAAATTACATTGATGCTGTGGTTAGCACCGTGGTTAATTCCGCTGATGCAGATATCCGGTTTCTGATGCAAAATTTTATCAACCGCAAGCTTTACACAATCAACCGGCGTACCTGTACATTGGTACGATTCGATTCCTTCAAACATTTGCGCTTTGTGCAAACGGAGAGGAGTACCAATTGTAATGGCATGCCCCATTCCGGATTGCGGCTTATCCGGTGCTACCACCACAACCTTTCCTAATCCTTTTACTGCTTCTATCAAGTTGCGAATGCCCGGTGCAGTAATGCCGTCGTCGTTCGTTACTAAAATAACCGGTTCCTTCTTTTCTTCCATCCTGAATTTTTAATGTTTGATGCAAAGTTGTTCAGAATTTATAGAATACCAAAACCGTGCGAAGGTGCCAACAGGCAATTGGCAATAAACAACAGGCAAGTAGGATATCTTCTTGCTCATTGCGAATTGTTTATTCCCAATTTCTGATCCCTCAAAGACTCACTCCATCATTTTGCTATTCTAAATAAATTAGTATTTTGCAGCTAAATAAATTAGCCTCATGTCTCAAGCCAATAAAAATTTAAAGTACTTGCGCAAACTGCGTGGATGGACCCAGGAAGAATTTGCTCAAAAGCTGCGTATCAAACGTTCTTTACTTGGCGCCTATGAAGAAGAAAGAGCCGAACCGCGAATTGAAATTTTAGAAGCTGTTGCCGATATGTTTAAGCTTACTTTGGATGATCTTCTTCGTCGTGATGTAAGCGACAATAAAACCAGTTACCTCTCCCGACGCCGTGCCCAGAAGCTGGTGAATGGCCGCAACGACATTCCGTTTGTGCCGGTAAAAGCAGCAGCAGGTTACCTTGCTGGCTATGGCGATCCGGAGTTTATTGATGAATTAAACACCTTCACATTACCAATGCTTTCCGGCGGCGATTACCGTGCTTTTGAAATTGTGGGCGACTCCATGATGCCAACGCCGAGCGGCAGCGTTATCGTTGGCGAGAAAGTGCAGGATGTAGATGATATCAAAACAAACAACACCTATGTTGTTGTATCAAAAACCGATGGCATTGTTTACAAGCGCATTCTAAAAAACAACCGGCAGAAAAATAAATTCACGCTGGTGAGCGACAATCCTGCCTACCAGCCATACAATGTAAATGCCGAAGAGATCCTGGAGGTATGGCAGGCACAGATGGTGATTTCCAAAGCCAATACGCAACAGCGATGGGACGTGAATAACCTGGCCAACCTGGTTACCAACCTGCAGCAACAGGTGAGCGTTTTAAAAAAGAAAATGGCATAAAAATTTCGTTTGGCGAGGCGTTGATATAAATTATACACATTATATTTACGCTTCGCCAAAACTGATATGCATGTTGAGAGGATTGTTCCTTCTTGGAACGCTGTGTTGGGTGAATACCCTGCTAGCCCAAAAAACACTAACCGCCGTTAAATCGCAGGCATCCCCTGTTATCGATGGCAAACTTGATGACGCAATCTGGCAATCGGCTCCCGTTGCTACTGATTTTACACAAACGTTTCCCTCTTTCGGCGTCCCTTCTTCTGCAAAAACCGATGTACGTGTTTTGTATGATAACAATGCGGTTTACATTGGCGCACATCTTTACGATGACCCCTCTCTGGTTCGCAAACAACTGACAGCAAGAGACGGTGAGCAAAGACAGGATGTTGACTATTTCTCTGTTTTCTTTGATACATATAACGACCAGCAGAATGGCTTTCAGTTCCTGGTAACAACAGCCAATGTTCAATCCGATACAAAGCTGAATGCAAACGCCTCCTATGGCTTTGGTGAGTTCGGCGACAGAACCTGGGATGCTGTCTGGCAAAGCAATGTAAAAATGGTGAGCGATGGCTGGATTGTGGAAATGCGCATTCCTTACATCTCACTTCGCTTTGCTAAAAAAGAGGTGCAGACCTGGGGACTGCAGTTCCTTCGCTTTACCCGTAGGAATAATGAGAGTGCTTACTGGAATCCTGTCAACCCAAATGAAAACGGATACATTCAACAATTTGGCAAGTACACTCCGCTGGAAAATATTCAACCGCCCCTGCGACTGAGTTTTTCACCTTACCTCACAGCCGGTGTACGATACAATCCTGCAGGAAGCATCAACGACAAAGAGTGGCTTCGCAATGGTGGTATGGATGTAAAATATGGCCTCAATGAAAGCTTTACCGTAGATGCCACTCTCATCCCTGATTTTGGGCAGGTTGTATCGGATAATGTGGTGAACAACCTTTCGCCATTTGAGATCCGCTTCCAGGAAAACCGCCCCTTCTTTACAGAGGGAACAGAGTTGTTCAACAAAGCAGGGCTGTTTTATTCCCGCCGCATTGGTGCCATACCCGGAAGTTATTACGATGTACAAAGCCTGGAAGGAGCCGGGTATTCGATTATAAAAAATCCATCGGTTACACAACTTTACAATGCCATCAAGTTTTCGGGACGCACAAAAAATAAATTGGGCATTGGCGTTTTTAATGCGGTTACCGCACCCATGCAGGCCACCTTACGGAACAATTTAACCAGGCGTGATACGCTTGTTGAAACCGAGCCTCTTGCCAACTATAATATCATTGTGCTGGACCAGGCATTAAAGGGGCGCTCTTCCATTACATTCACAAACGCAAGTGTTATCCGCAACGGCGATGCCCGCGATGCCAATGTATCGGCGTTTGACTGGTCGCTGTTTTCAAAAGATAACAACTACCGCTTTCGTGGCACGGCACGCTATAGTAAGGTATTTGGTTTCACTCCTTACGGCGGAAACATAAACCTGGTAGATGATACCGTGCGGATGAACGGACGCCTTTTTGTTCGGCCTTACGATGGGTTCAATACCAACTTGCAATTTGGAAAAGTGAGTGGCAAGGTACAATACAACCTAAGCGCAAACATTGAGTCGAATGATTACGATCCGAATGACCTGGGTTATAACCAGGCACCAAACGATGTAACCTATACGGCTAACATCAGCTATAACCAATTAACCGCTACAAAGAACTTCATTAATTACAACTACAGTCTCAATGCCCGATACAGCTCCATGTACAAACCATTTGCGTATAACCAAATGGAGATCTGGGGCTCGGCTTTCTGGTGGTTTAAGAACTTTTGGGATGTGCGTATCAACGTCGGCTCACAGCCCTACGATCAGCATGATTATTTTGAACTTCGCACACCTGGCCGCTATGTTTTAAAACAAGCGTTTCACTACGTTTCCCTGAATGGCAGCACCGACAGCCGGAAAAAGTTGTACGTGAGCTTTACCGGCGCCTTTGCCCACACTGAAATAGAAAAAGGCAACTACACGGAAGTAGGTGGGGGCGTTCGTTACCGTTTTAGCGATCAGTTGACGCTTAGCCTCGACGTGTCAAGGCAGGACGATCAAACACAGGCGGGATATGCATTTTTGCGCGAAGCCAATGGAGAACCGATCATCGGGTACCGCAGAAACCTTGGCGTTACAAGCGTCTTCTCCGGCATTTATAATTTTACTCCACGACTAAACCTTACCATGCGCACAAGGCACTATTGGAACCAGGTAGCCTACAGGGATTTTTTCAATGTGGCTACAGATGGTTCGCACAGGAAAAGGACCTTTATCACAGGACAGGATGAGAACTACAACCTATTTAATGTGGATGCGTTTTTAACATGGGATTTCCGTTTGGGAAGCCGCATTATTGTTGGCTATAAAAACTGGATAGGTAATCCTTACGAAGTGATGGGGCAAACAAATTATTTTCAGAACCTGAAAGGGCTTTTCAGCACCAGCCATGGAAATGAGTTAACAGCCAAACTCATTTATTTTCTCGACTACAACCAGCTTCGCAAAAAACATTAGAAGCTGTCTTAGAATAACAAGGCCGGCGCTACGTCACCCTTCGACAAGCTCAGGATGACAACGCACTTACTCATTTATTCTAAGACAGCTTCTAATACAAGTCGAATATCTCTTTTGCCAAACGAAACGTATTGCAATGCGCCTCCACAATTGTTTTTACTTGTGGCGAGTAACCACCGCCCATCGAAACAACACACGGAACCTTTGCCTGTTCCAATAAACAAAATACAATACGGTCTCTTTCCTTGCATCCTTCAACCGTTACTTTTAGTTTCCCAAACTTATCTGTTTCCAAAATGTCTACACCCGATAAATAAAAAGCAAAATCCGGCTGCACGTTATCTATAAGAAGAGGAAGAACTTCCTGCAGTTTAGTAATATACTCTTCGGTGGTCGTTCCATCTTCCAGCTCAATATCCAAATCACTTTTTTCTTTATGGAATGGATAGTTATTTCTTCCATGCATGCTGAAGGTGAAGACAGCATCGTTGCCTTCAAACAGCTTTGCTGTACCATTTCCCTGGTGAACGTCGAGGTCAATGATCAGGACCTTACCTGTTAGTTTTTTATGCAGTAAATAGTTTGCTGCCACGGCAAAATCATTGAGCAGACAAAAGCCTTCTCCCCTATCCCTGAAGGCATGATGTGTACCACCGGCTACATTCATGGCTACATTATTCTCAAATGCATAATGACAGCAATCAATTGTTCCTTGTGTAATGATCAATTCTCTTTTGGTTAGTTCCGGCGATTGCGGAAAACCGATGCGGCGTTGTTCCTGTGCCGACAGCGATTGATGCTTTAGTTTGTAGAGATATTCTTCGGCATGCGTTAATAAGATAATTTCATCCGGGCACTGCCCGGGAGAGAACAAAGCATCTTCTGTTATCGTTCCTTCATAGATAAGCTGCTGAGGAATCAATTCATATTTCAGCATGGGGAACCGGTGTCCTTCCGGCAATGGATGTGCGTAAATAGGGTCAAAGGCAATGTGCAGTTTCTTTTCTTTTTTCATTCAATTTTTACCAGTTCATTTTCAACGATAGCGAAAACAGCTTTTGCTG
>DASVSM010000140.1:0-3329 GCA_036388115.1 Flavisolibacter sp. | reverse complement strand
ACCCACCATCGCTTTATTTTTAAAGCCGGAAATCACTTTGTCATCGCCACTCATCAATGCTTTGTAGCCATCCTTCGCAACTTTTGCCGGATCGGATAAACCTGAATCCAGAATTTTTGAATCCTGCATATCCGCCTTGTTAAAGAAATCCGTGTCAGTTGCTCCTGGTTGCAAGGCAGTAATGGTAACAGCGGATTCTTTTAGCTCGCTGACCAACGCTTCCGTAAGCGAAAGCACATAGGCCTTAGTGGCATGGTACACTGCCTGCCACGGCCCCGGCAATTGTGAGGCAATGGAAGCCAGTTGAAGGATCTTTCCTTCGTTGCGGGCCACCATGTCCTTCAGGAATAAATGTGTGAGCACGGTAAACGATGAAACATTCAACTGAATGATGTCGAGCAAGCGTCGTATATCGGCTTCCACAAACAGCCCGAATTGGCCCTGGCCGGCATCGTTTACCAATACGTCCACCATAAGTCCCTGGGCCTTTACCTCATCATACAATTCAAAAGGCGCATCCGGCTGAAAAAGATCTTTGGCTATGTAGGTTGCCTGAATACCATACTGCGAGGAAAATTCAGAAACTCTTTGCTTTAGCTCATCTTCCGTTCTGGAAACGAGAATAAGGTTATAACCATCCTCTGCAAATAGTTTTGCTAACTCGTAACCTATACCTTGGGTAGCCCCAGTGATTAGTGCATATCTGTTGTTTGCTGCTTCTGCCATAATTTTTGTTTTAGAAAAAGTTCTCACAAAAACATAATGCCAGATGCTGCCTTGCTGATAATCAGTAGAAGGATAAATAATGCAGAGATTGCCAGCTAGAAAAAATCACTGTCCAGGGGATGGTGCGATGCGGTTGGCGTATTCACTTAGTGCAGAACTTTCAGGAGCTGTTTTCTTGTTGCACAAACCTTCGTATTCATACAGAACTTTCCGTTTTTCAAACAGGGCTGTTTTTTTACTTTGTTCAAGGCTGGAAACAAAGTCCATCATTACTTCTTCAAAAGGCGCCCAACTGGCGCAACGGATCGAATCAAAATTTGTTTCTGTCATCTTTAATTCCATCAGCTCAATTTCATTACGCTTGTCCTTTTTAAAATAAGCCGTAAACAGCTTGAAATCGCCGTAATAAAAGTCCACGGCCGTGGGATAGTAAAACTGGAACCGGATCTTTGACAAAGGATGCGTCGTTAGCCAGTGTTCAAACTCCGTGCGGTTTGAAATAAAAAATTCAAGCAATTCTTTCTGGCCCTTGCTCGCAGTAAGGGAGAACGCTTTTCTTTTTACAAACTTCCTGAGCCAATTCATAAAGCAGTATTAAGATGTACAATAAATATAACGGAAAGATTTTGCATGACACAGGCCGCCTGTGAAAATCTGCTATACGGCGACGGTAATGGATGCTGCCAACCTCTACAATTTCATGTTAAGAAAACAAGTTGTTTTTAAAAAGCCTTATTCTCTTTTTATTTTGGCAGTGTGAAAATAAAAATCAGGGAACAATCTCTTTTTGCAAGAATAGCTGCCCGTCAGTTAAAATGCAAAACAGTGGCAGCCGTGTTCGGCCGTACCATACATCTTTGGAATGTGAGCCGGGAAGATTTTCTACAACGAAGGCCCTGGGTTGTGCACGAAGTAGAACATGTGCGCCAGTTCCAGCGCTATGGGTCGCTCTGTTTTTCAGCTCTCTATTTGCTGGAGTATACCCGTAAAGGATACCACAATAACCGGTTTGAAGTAGAGGCCCGCATAGCTGAAATGGGAGAAGGGGATTTGGAAGGGGTAGAGTTCCTATAGCCGGTTGATTACCACATGAAGGAATCATAGGTCCTGTAATTTTTCTTCTTACGGTCTGAACCATTGGTTATATCCCCCGCAGTGTGGACATTTGTATTTTATGCCGTATGACAAAAAAAGCAATCGGACTGGCTGAGTACAATGAGCTGACCCAGGAACAACAGCTTGACATTCTGCACCGCGACGGCGCTTATGTGGGCAAAAGAAAGATCGGGCAACAAACCGTGGTGCTTTTTCAGTTGTATGGATTTTACGTGGAGGTGTATTACAAACAATACCGGCGTCAGATAGACCACACGCTGGCTACCAATGATGTCAACATCGTCCATCCTTATTTCGATCAGATCAACATCAAAGGACTTAACAAAGACAAGGATGACAAATAGCTAACTGGCTAAGATAATTTTCTGCGGATTATATAGTTTTCTCATATTTGTGCCCCAAGCAACTGCAATGACAAAATCGTTACCACCAAAGAGCCTTGTACTTTATGCCGATGATGATGCAGATGACCGCGAACTGATAAGAGAGGCTTTTGAAGAGTTTTCTTCCCTGATCGATCTGGTTACTTTTGATAAAGGGTCTGAGCTGTTACAGTTCCTGCAAAACTACACGCCGCTGCAGCCCGGTCCCTGCCTGATAATACTGGATGTAAATATGCCCGGTGTAGATGGAAAACAAGCCTTACGGAAGATCAGGATGATGGATCATATTAAAGATGTTCCGGTGGTGATGTTTACTACGTCCACCTTGCCTTCTGAAGCAGCATTTGCCCAGGCCTATGGCGCCGGTTTTGTAACCAAACCCCTGCATACACAACAGATCCACCAGATCATTCATGAATTGATCAATCACTGCACGGATGATGTGAAAGAAAGGATCCGTAATCAAAAAGGAAATTAAACAGGTACGTTAGCCCAGCCGGTCTTCCGGAGCTGCTTGTTTTTGAGGCGTGTTTTCAATACCATCACGGTTTAAAAGCTTTTTCCGCTTCTTTAAAAGCACCCAAAGTAAAACAGGAAAAGAGAACATGGCCATCAGCAGCGAAGCCATGTTATTGAAAAAAAAATTTGCAGCAACCGAAAGCACGATAAACAAGATGGCAATAATTCGCATAGGCTAAATATCCGGCTAAATTTAGCAAAACTTATAAGCAAAACGAAACAGGAAGCGAATGAAGTTGAACAAATTACCTGTTGAAGTTGAATGTCTAAGGTTGAATGTTTGAAGTTTCTAAGGTCCGGACGGCATGACGGTAGCTGGAACAACTTAATCCTTGAACCTTAAACTTTACACCCCTTTTTTCTATATGGAATTAAAACTGAATCAGTACTAAAACCCAAACCTAAAGAAACACAAAAAGCGGACTGCTGAAGTATAGTTATATATAAACGAAAAGTCCTATGCTGGTCATTCTGCAGTACAGGACTTTTCATTAGATACTCAAACGGCGTTTGCACCTTTTTTTGTGGTGTTCTTATCAGGTCCGCCGTTTGAATCGTCCCGTTCGTGACGCCTGTTGCCACCTG
>DASVSM010000139.1:0-2394 GCA_036388115.1 Flavisolibacter sp. | reverse complement strand
CCCCAAACTGGCTGGAACCTGTCATTGCGTTGCTTGAAAAAGAAGCAACACATGCAGCCTGCCAGCCAAAAATCCTGGCCTACAAAAGCAAAGACTATTTTGAGTATGCGGGTGCAGGCGGCGGGTGGTTGGACGCTTATGGCTATCCCTTTGCACGGGGCCGCATTTTTGATATTTGCGAGGAAGATAACGGACAATACAATTCCACCGAGAAAGTCTTTTGGGCAACGGGAGCTGCGATGGTTATTAAAAGCAAAATGTTCCGGCAACTGAATGGATTTGATGAATACTTTTTCGCCCACCAGGAAGAGATTGACTTGTGCTGGCGCATACAACTGGCGGGATATGGGGTATTCTTCTGCCCGCAATCTGTTGTTTACCATGTTGGTGGTGGAACGCTGCCGCGGGGCAACTCCAAAAAAACATTTCTCAACTTCCGCAATAACCAGATCATGCTGGCAAAGAATCTTTCCTGGAGTGAAAAGTGGTGGAAAATTCCTTACCGGTTGGCTCTCGACCAGGTGTCTGCCTTCAAAGGATTGTTGTCGGGCGATGGCGGTTATTTTTTGTCCATCGTTGAAGCGCATTTTGCTTTCTTTTACTGGATTGTATTTGGCAGTAACAAATGGAAGCCCCGGACACGAAAAAGATTAAGCAGTTTACCGGGGGTTTACAAGGGTAATCTTGTGTGGGAGCATTTCGTTCTCAAAAAGAAAACATTCACTGAAATCCTGAAGCGGAAAAAAACTACTGACTAAGTTTTTCTCAACGAGCATTCCCCTTATTTTTGCACCACAAATGAAAACGATGGATTACCGTCAGGCAGAATACCAGGAAGAGCTACAGAAGGTACAGGACCGCGATTTCACCCATAACTGGGTCACTTCTTCAGCGTTTCTTTTTTATTTATCTCTTGCCTGTTTGCTGGCATTTGGGTTTGGCACCTGCTACAAACTTTCTACAGTTAACTTTAAAACCAGCCAGCCGGAGAAAGTAACTATCCAGGAAAGCAGCAGGTACACGCCTCAGTACAAATAATTTTTAGAATTTTTTTGTTGCAATGGTCTCAACTCTTATTTTTGCAACCCCTTAGTTCTTAGAAATACTTGCGAAAGTAGCTCATTTGGTAGAGCACGACCTTGCCAAGGTCGGGGTGGCCGGTTCGAGCCCGGTCTTTCGCTCTAAACTTCCTCCCTAGCGGAGGATTTTTTTTGAAGCAAATGATTTGCCCTCTATTCAGGCTGCAATCTTTGTGCTTCCTGCCCTGGTGGTGAAATTGGTAGACACGCAGGACTTAAAATCCTGTTCGCAGCAATGCGAGTAACGGTTCAAGTCCGTTCCGGGGCACTGGTAATCTATCTGTTATAAAAGCTCGCTTTGGCGGGCTTTTTAAATTTGCAAACATCCTTCTTTCTCCCTGTGTCATTAACCTTCCAATCTTTTGGAAAGAGCTGTATAAAGATAAAGTTATTCCAATTTATGTGATAAAGAAAAAGCTTGCAGTTATGCAAGCTTTACGACAAAACCTAACCCTGCTCGAAATTCACATATCGTTGATTTCCATACTTTTTTTGTTTCTATTCTTCTTTATGTACTCCATCACTTCCGAATAAAGAAAATAGACCCGCCCCCTCTGTTTGTGAGAAGGCAAACCCCTCTTAACCCAATCATTTAAGGTGACAAGCGAAATCTGCAACCTAAGAGCAACTTCTTTTCGCCGCAAAAGAGGCTCTTCTTCTTCAGCGTTCGAAATATCCTTTTGCGTATTTCTAAGTTCCTCTTGGATGATCTGGCGTATTTGAATCCAAAATTCCGCAGGTTCGTAAGGAAATAAGATTGGTGGATGATTGTTTTTCATAAACTCCTGTTTATTCTACAATGCAATTGGCTCCTTATATCAACTGAATAATCGCTCCCGCTGTTTGATGGAACGAAGGGAAATATCTTATGTACCCAAATTCCTGCAACTCTTTTATTCGTTTATTATAAGTCTGCCTAGAACTGATTTTTGCCAGGCACATGATTTCTTGCCTGGACACTTTTATCTCTGTGCTGTTTTTAAACGCCATGGATTTTTGTAGTAAGGCCAGGTATAAAGCAATATGAACGGCAGATATCCGGCCATCATCTTTCGTCGCGGCCAAAAAACCGTATAACTTATTTTCTTCCAGCATACGTGTTATCAGTGCTTAGTCCTTTCGGCTTTCACATGCGTCCTTTTTTTTGTCGATGAAGATCTTGATGTCTTTTTCTTGTCAGCTTCTGCAGGTTTTGGACCAATAGTGTGTACGCCGATGAAGATGACCATGTCAGGCCGGAGCAAATTGACCACCTATTTTGCTGGCGAAGAAGTAATGTTCATGTATGATTCGGTAGTGAATAATTTTAGTTGAT
>DASVSM010000138.1:0-13128 GCA_036388115.1 Flavisolibacter sp. | reverse complement strand
TTCGGGTTGATTTCCCGGATCGCCTTCATGGCCAGGATCGTTGCCTTACACTCACTCATTAAGATCTTGAAAAACGGTTTGTACTTCTTCGTATGCGGATACCAGTGCCCATATAAGCCGCAAAACCTTGCAGTGGTCAGCGGTTCGTTCACAGGCGTGTAGTGCTCCAGCCACGGAAATTTTTCTGCCACTTTTTTTGCATACGCTGCCAGGCCATTTTCAAAACTGCCATCAAAGAAATTGACATACCGCGGACCACTTCCGTGGTGCACCAGGGTTGCAATGGGTTTCATTCCCAGTTCCTGCATCCTGGCAAAATTTTTCTCTACAAAGGTCCAGTCGATCAGTGTGTCTTGCGCCGGCAGATGTCGCTCCCATAAAACAGGATAACGCAACATCTTTATACCCAGCGATGCAACGAGGTCAATATCCATTGTGCCCCGTTTGTAATGTCCCGAATACTCCGATTGATCAAAGTACTGATTACGGACCCTGTTAATTGTACACTCTAAACCGCCCCAAATCTCTATCTCTTTTGTACTTGTCATAGTTCATTTTTTTTGTTCAATAATCGATAGCCCCGGCTCGCTGAAGGCCACCCCATACTCATCCTTTCAGATGCAATGAATGGCAATAAAATGTTTGGCTGATGAAACAACGGACGCTGACAGAAGAAAGCGTCCGGGAGCAATGGTGGTGGATGTCATTACTCATTTGAAAGATCTTGTTCTGTTATATACTAATGACAAAGACGTGCCATTTCTAAAACAATTTTAAAATTGTGGAAAGCATGTCAGCAGAATGGGAACAATTGAATTAAAAATAAAAATAAGAAAGCCCTATTGCATGCAATAGGGCAGTGATACTTTGATAAAAGACGTTGGAGTTATAATGTGTGCCGGCAAAAAATGTTTCGTGTAATAAAAGAGTTTAGCTGGTTAAACATTCACCTTTATATCAACGTAAGATAGCGAAGAGCTAAGCAACATTTTTAAGAGAAAATTGCTGCCATTCCTCCTCAAGTATGCCCATTTCCACAAGGCTCCAGTATTCATCTCTGTACTTGAACACATCCCTGGAAAGTCCTTCTTTGATAAAGCCGCAACGTTCGTAACAACGGATGGCTGCATGGTTGTAAGCATACACACCCAAACTGATACGGTGCAACTGAAGCTCTTCAAACCCGATGCGCAGGGCCGCCTGGATGATGGCCTGGCAATAGCCTTTCCCCCTTTCGCAGGTGTTGCCTATCAACACGCGGCTGATCCTTGCCGACCTGTTCTTCCGGCTGATGTTGCCTATGGAAATATGTCCCACAGCTTCACCGGTTTCCGTATTCACCGCCTTATAGATCAGTGCATCTGATGTATCAGGATCGTTAGTGTCTTTGATATACCACTCCAGCTTTTCTTCGGTAAGCGGATAGGTGAACATAGCGCCTGTCCAGTTCAGCAACAGGCGTTCGTTGGTGATCCACTTCATTAATTGATCAAAATCGCTCCTGGTAAAATACTCCAGCACAATCATAAACCCTCCTTTTTTAGTGTGTAGTGCATTGTATCAGTTAATTCAAATACTTTACCAGTTAGCAGGATGAGCCATTAGTTTTCTATACACCTGATCGTTCTGAAATAAGCTGCCCCGTTGGTGACGCTTGCTTCCGGAATCGTTACCTGGCTTTTACTTTCAAGTGCCGATTGCTGCAGCATACGCTTGTTCTCCTCAAATGATAGCGGAGCAAAAGATGAGCTGACCATGCCCTGGCTATTGCTGTTTATATCAAGAAACAATGGCTGGCTGTTACAGGCCAAATCAAAATCTTTCAGTGCCACTGTTTTTCTTTTACCCGCCGTTGTAAAATGAATCTCACGGGCGGCAATATCATACACAATCTTCCATTTGGTATAATCACCCTGTGCTACTTTGTCCAGGATGCCAAACGCATAATCTACCGGATTGCCTTTGAAAGCGGGCTGCTGAAAGTCCTGCACCAGGCGACAGGCCGTGGCAAAGCGGTCAACCGAGTTATTATCAAAAGATGAGGCGCCTGTGTTTGCCGTGGTTTGTTTTAAAGCATCTGCATATGGTGTATTGGTCAGAACAGGATAACGAAGGTCTTTTCCTTTGTGTGCTACCAGCCGGCCGTTGATAAACTCAATGGTAGCAGCATGGCCGCCGGCATCCGCAACGAGGTAATGAAGCGGCACTGCGTTTTGTTTGCTGATGCGGACTGTTTTGTTACTGGCAATCACTTCATCAACAGTGGCAAAATTGTCCAACTGGTATTGGATCCATTGCAGTTCACTCAAAGCGCCGCGGTCGTCCGTATCGGGGTAAGTGGTTTCATCTAACCACATCAGTTCAACCACCAGGCCTTTTTCATTGATACCGCCGTGGGAGAATTCTTTTCCAAACTGGTTAAAGGTGATGCTTCCGCATGTAGAGGTCCAGAAGGTTGTTTTTTCTCCTTCCGGCACAAAAGAGGTTTTCTGCAGACCACGGGCATTGACTACCAGCATGCCGTTGCCGCTGACCCAGTCGTAGTTGCGGCCGAAAAGCAAGGTCCCGTCCTTTGCCAGTAAAAACGTAGAGCAGGCAAAAGAAAAAGGAGCATATAAAAAGAGTAGCAGAATAGCAATGAACTTTTTCATACGTCAAATTACACTCCTTCCGTGCAAGAGAAAAGCAAAAACTGTCTGATAAACCCACCTCTGCGGCCATTCATTCATCCGTCAGCCAGCACATTCATCATTTTTTTTGGCGAAAGCATTAGTACTATCTTACATTTAAACTACGGAAAGCTTCGTGCTTCCTGCTTTCATTCTTAAACACAAAACAGGCATATGAAAAAACTCCTTACACTGCTGCTGGTTCTTACCATTACCGTGGCCGCCAATGCACAAAAGAATCTTGAAGTGATCACAAAGAACCCTGCACCCGGTTCCACCATCACCATTGAGTACATGCCCCGCAACACTGTTTTGCAGGGAGTGAAAGATTTTGAAGCAACAGCCTACCTTTTGGAAGGAAAGCTACCCTTAGCGAAAACAGTTGTTCTCAAGCAGGACGGTGGCATCTTTCGCGGTACGGTAAAAACAAATGACACGACAAAAGCTGTGTTCTTCAGCTTTGCCAAGGATGAGATCCAGGACAACAACAACGACGAAGGCTATTACACCGCTTTGTATGATAAAAAAGGAAACCTGCTTGTTGGTTCGCAGTTGGCGATTGCTTCCGGCTTTGGCAACTATGCAGGCATCTGGGGGTTGAAACGCAATGTGGAAAAAGCTGCTGAATTCAATAAAAAAGAATTTGAAAATCCTGCCGGTAGAGAAAAATATTACAACGAGTATTTTACGTTTCTCAGCCAGTCAAAAGACGAAGCTGATAAGGAAAGATTGAAGACGGAGTTAGCAAAGCAGCTCCAGAAAACAACCCTTAGCGAAATTGATCTGCAAAGAGTCAAAAGCCTTTATGAAAATGCATTAAAAGACAAGGAAAAAGGTGAATCAATCATCCTGCTAATAAAAGAGCGTTTCCCAAATGGTTTATGGAAGCGCAGCGAAGCTTACATCGCTTACCAGAAACTAAAAACGATAGAAGAAAAAGAGAAAGGTTACACTGAATTCGCGGCAACCTTTGGGCCTTTCAGCAAAGATGACTATTATTTGATTGATGGCATGAGTTCCAACCTTGCAAAGATGTATGCCGATTCCGGCAACTACGATGCGGCAAAAAAATACATCGCTAAAATCAACAGCAGTGCAACCAAAGCAGGTGTGCTAAACAGCATCGCCTGGAAACTTGCCGGCCAGGGCTTGAATAAAAAGCCAATAGACGTAAAACAAGGACTTGCGTTCTCAATGCAATCACTCGCTGCCGTGAACGAAGAAAAGAAGAGTCTTTCCGGCAAGCCTTCCTACGTTACGGAAAAACAATACCAAAAAAATCTGATTAGCACTTATTACAGTTATTCAGATACCTACGCAACGCTTCTTTATCATAACGGCGATGTTGCACAGGCTTACGACGTCGAGAAAAAAGCAGTGGAAAATTTCAAGCGCAAGAACATAAACATGAACGAGTCGTTTGCAGTGCTAACAGAGAAAGTAAAAGGTGCAGCCGCCGCCCAGACAGAGCTGGAAAAATTCTTTGAAGAAGGGAAGTACACACCGGCCATGAAAGACCAGTTGAAAGCTATTTACACCGGTACCGGCAAAGACGAAGCGCAATGGACCGCCTACGTCAATAACCTGGAGGAAATTGCTTACAACAAACTGAAAGCTGAACTGGCTAAGAAGATGATCAACATGCCGGCGCCGCAGTTTGCATTAAAGGATATCAACGGCAAAGAAGTAGCCCTGGCTTCACTAAAAGGAAAGGTTGTGGTTGTTGATTTTTGGGCTACCTGGTGCGGACCTTGCATTGCTTCTTTCCCCGGCATGCAAAAAACAGTAGACAAATTCAAGAGCAACTCCGATGTGGTATTCCTGTTTATTGATACCTGGGAGAATGATTCCAACCGTGTACAAAAAGTAACCGACTTTATCGCCAAGAACAAGTACACTTTCAACGTGCTGTATGATGATGCCAAAGCCAAAGAAGGGAATGATTTTGTAGTTGTACAGGACTTTAAAGTGGAAGGCATCCCTACCAAGTTTGTGATTGACCGCAACAGCAACATCCGTTTCAAAAGCGTTGGCTACAATGGAAGCGCTGATGGCATTGTAAGTGAGCTGACAGCGATGATCGATATGGCTGCTGCTGAAAGCGGGGAACCGGTAAAGAAAGCATTTTAAAGAATACGTTATCGCTTATGAACGCCGCGTTTTGAACGCGGCGTTTTTGTTTTACTTGCTTCAACTCTTAGCTGCAAACTGCATCATTCCCAAAATCAAATCCGCATCAGGGCAATTCGCTAAATATGTTTCCCTTTCTGAATACCGGCAAACACCCGGATAGTCTCCCTTCATTCCCTGCATATCCAATATAACCTGAAAATGCAGGTGCGGGGGCCACTGACCATTCTCGGCAGGTTCGCCAAAGGCAGCAATCCATTCCCCTTTCGTAATGATTTGGCCTTCCATCTTTTCCTGTATGGAGGCCAGGCTTAAATGCCCGTAAAGTGTGTGAAAAAGCAGGCCATCCACTTCGTGTTGTAAAATCAGCGTAGCACCATAATCGCCATAGGCATCATTAAAAGCAACGCTGTGAACCGTTCCTTCCAGCGGTGCATAAATGGGCGTTCCGGCAGGGCCCCAGATATCAATACCAAGGTGCAAGCGGCGGGGCTTGTCCCTTTGATTATCCAAAGGAGGCTTGTCTGCAGGATCATCTTTTTGCAAATCATTTTCTTCTTTGGATGGCAAAAACGACGTGTCGAAAACATGGCTCCGCCGATAGATTGTCCGGTGCTCATTGTACCCGCCAACGCCGTAGGAAAAACCCTGCAGTTTTGAATTGATGTAGCCAGAGAATCTTGCCGTATCCAGCAATATTTCTTCCGTTAGTTCCGTATTGTTTTCTGTAAAATCAAGCCATAAAAATTTATCTGAGGAATGGAATGGCACCACCCTTGCAAACTGGCCGCCATGGCTCTTGAACCGCTCTTCAAAATTTATTGTTTCCATATGCTCTCTTCTCTAACTTTAATGATTATCCTTTTCAAAACTAAACGAATCGATATGAACAAAAGACTGCTTTTTCTGGTGGCTGTCGCCCTGGGTATGACCAGCTATGCACAGAACACAGCAAAGTGGCTGCGCAACCCTTCCATTTCACCGGATGGGAAAACCATTGTCTTCGGCTACAAAGGTGACCTGTACAAAGTGCCAAGCGCAGGTGGTGAGGCCATTCCATTAACCCTGCACGAAGCACACGACCAAATGCCTGTATGGAGTAAAGACGGTAAGTGGCTGGCCTTCGCGTCTGACCGGTTTGGCAACTTCGATGTATTTATAATGCCCGCGACAGGCGGCGAGGCCAAACGCCTGACCTATCATTCGGCCAATGACATTCCGTATGATTTTACACCAGACGGCAAAACCGTTTTGTTTGGCACCGGCCGAAACGATGTGTACACATCTGCCCGTTTTCCGCAAAGGGCCCTTTTTCAAAAATTGTATAAAGTGCCGGTAGAAGGTGGCCGTTCCGTCATGTTCAATTCAGCCGGCGCTGAATATGCCCGCTTCAATACAAAAGGCGATAAGCTCATTTTCCAGGATCGCAAAGGATATGAAGACGCCTTGCGCAAACATCATACATCGTCCGTTACCCGTGACATCTGGATGTATGATGTGACAAAAGATGAGTACATACAGGTATCGGCTTTTGAAGGTGAAGACCGTGAGCCTGTTTGGGGTGAGAACGACAACACCTTTTATTTCCTCAGTGAGAAAGAAGGCGGCTCACAAAATATTTACAAAGCAGTAATTGGTGGCAGTGCTACGGTCACGCAGGTTTCAAAGATGAAGAACCACCCGGTTCGTCACCTGACAAGAGCAACCGATGGAACACTTTCCTTTACTTACGATGGTGAATTGTACACGATGAAAGAAGGCGGCGCACCACAAAAGATTTCTGTTGTCATCAATACAGATACCCGTGGCCGCGATGAAAAAATTCTTCCAATCAATACTGGTGTTACACAAACAGCGCTTTCGCCCAATGGAAAAGAAATTGCGTTTGTGGTACGTGGTGAAGTGTTTGTAACATCGGTAGAAGGAGGCATCACAAAACGTATTACTAACACGCCGCAGCAGGAACGGAATGTAAAGTTCAGTCCCGATGGCAGAAGCATTTATTATTCCACCGAACGTGGTACCAGTTGGGATATTTACAAAGCTTCTATTGAAAGAAAAGAAGAGCCTTATTTCTACGCATCTACCCTTATAAAAGAAGAACCGTTGATCGCCACCGAAGCCGATGAATTTCAACCCGAGCTTTCTCCCGATGGAAAAGAGATTGCTTACCTGGAAGAAAGGAATGTGCTGAAGGTCTATAATCTTGCCGGCAAAAAAAGCCGCACCATTGTTCCAAAAGGTGTCAACTTTTCGTATGCGGACGGAGACCAAAACTACAACTGGTCGCCGGACGGAAAATGGATCTCCTTCAATTCTGCCGAAGGCAAATGGCCTTCATCGGAAGTAGCACTTATGAAAGCGGATGGCAGCGGCGAACGCATGAACCTTACAAAGAGTGGCTTCTCCGATGGCAACCCAAAATGGGCATTTGGCGGCAAGGCATTGATGTGGGTAACCGACCGCGATGGCAAAAAGCCTTTGGCCTTCCAGGGCGCAAGAGAGGTAGATGTTTACGCCATGTTCTTCGACCAGGAAGCGTATGATAAATTCAAGCTGACCAAGGATGAATTTGGCCTGGCGAAAGAACGCGAAGAGAAGGAAAAAGAAGATGCTAAAAAAGACACGACCAACAAAATTGCAGCACCTAAAAAAGGATGGGAGCCTGTGTTTGAAGGGCTCGACAACCGCAAGCTGCGCCTCACTATCAACTCCGGAAATATCTCCGACTATTTGCTGAACACCGATGGTGATAAGCTTTTCTTCATTGCACGCATGGAGAAAGGATACGACCTGTGGATGACCAATCCGCGTACAAAAGAAACAAAGCTCATTGCCAAGATGGACGGTGGTCCGGGTGGCATGGACGTAACAAAAGATGGCAAGAGCCTTTTTGTGATCAGTGATGGCAAGGTGGTAAAAGTGGATGCGGAAAGCGGTCGTATTACGCCGGTAACCGTGAATGGCGAAATGGTATTACGTGCCGACAAGGAAAGGGAATATATTTTCGACCATGCTTTCCGCCAGGTAGCGAAGAAATTCTATGATCCAAAGATTCACGGTATCGACTGGGCCATGTACCATAAAGAATACAGCAAGTTCTTACCACATATCAACAACAACTACGATTACCAGGAATTGTTGAGTGAGTTCTTAGGTGAGTTAAATGCATCGCACACCGGCGGACGTTTTTCACCTGCTGCTGCAGGCGGACCGCAAACAGGTGATAACACCGCGTCGCTTGGTATGTTATACGATGAGATGTGGGATGGCGCCGGGCTGAAAGTGATGGAAGTGCTGGAAGGCGGGCCCATCACCAACGCTAAAACAAAAATCAAAAAAGGTGTAGTGATCGAAAAGGTAGACGGTGAAGCCGTTGGTGCTGACAGCGACTGGTCGCGTTTACTCAACCGCAAAACGGGCAAGAACCTATTACTGAGTTTATACAATCCCGAAACCAAACAACGTTGGGATGAAGTAACGAAGCCCATCTCGCAGGGCGAAGAACAAACACTGCTTTACCAGCGCTGGGTGAACAATAACCGCAAAAAAGTAGAAGAACTATCGGGTGGCAAGGTGGGATACATTCATGTGCAGGGCATGAACGATGGCAGCTACCGTACAGTGTACGAAGATGCATTAGGTAAATCCGGTGACAAAGAAGCCATCGTGGTTGATACCCGTTTCAACGGCGGCGGCTGGCTGCACGATGACCTGGTAACTTTCCTCAGTGGCAAGAAATATTTAAGCATGGCGCCACAAGGCGAAAGGCTGAATTCTTCCGAACCATTCAATAAGTGGACTGGTCCTTCTACAGTTTTGATGAGCGAATCAAACTATTCTGATGCCTTCATCTTCCCGTATGCCTACAAACAATTAGGCATTGGCAAAACCATTGGTATGCCTGTTCCCGGAACCGGTACTGCCGTATGGTGGGAAACACAAATTGATCCGACACTGGTGTTTGGTATCCCGATGGTGGCAACCATTGGCAAAGAAGGAAGACCAACAGAGAACCTGCAATTGGAGCCGGATATTAAAGTGCAGAACGATTACAAATCGGTGTTGAGCGGAAAAGATGCGCAGTTGGAAAGAGCGGTGAAAGAGATGCTCGAAGAGATTAAGAAGACGAAGAAGATATAGCGGCCCATCCGGCCTTCCCGGTGAGAAGGAGACCTTTGCACAGGTACTGGCTTTGTACATATAGAAAAGACCCAATCAGTTTTTGATTGGGTCTTTTTGTTTTTTTGAGCCAGAGGATAGTGCTGCTATTGAGCTTTCGTTGCGTCGCACTCTTGTACGCTTTATAAGTCTATTGGGCAATGGTAACACTTGTTCTATTTGTATTGGGAATGAATTAAGTTTGGAATTAGAAGTTTCGTAAATACAACTTTTAGCTGCCATAATATCAACTTCAAAATGGATTGGAGAGAAAATATCAATACCCTCAAAGAAATATACCCTGGACACTTTCAAATAATTCTTGACTTTGCAACTGTAGACTTTTTGAAATTCGTTTTATCAGATGAGTACAAGTATGTGTGGGTGTACTCATATGTGACAAAGGGTTCATTGGAATGGAAGAGTTATCGCCTTCCATTATTTGACAACCAAACCTATCAACAAGTGCTTGCTCGCCATATTAGCTTTGACTTTATTATGCCTACAAACGACTTTAAAACGGTTCGGCCAAGCATAGGTCCTGGAGTTAGGCTGATACAACTAAATGAACTGCCGAAATACTATTTAAATCCAGCGACTATAAGAGGCAAGTCTCGGTATGACCTGCTGACAAATGAATGCGACTACTTATTTGAAATAGACCTTCCCTCCGCCACAGATTATGGGACGTTAGTAAGCAGTAACAAAAATTTCTTACAATCATTATTAGACAACAAGGACATCGATTGGAATAATCTACCTTGAAAACAAATACGGCAGTTAAGACAATCTTTGTAAAAGCGGCTGACGAACTACATTTAACCTGTAAAACATGAACCGGCAGCAAAGCAAAAGTGAGACTTCTGTTTTTCAAATACCGCTACTTCACCAATCATCTTTCGTACACTAATTATGAGATCTCAATACAGGACAATTATTTTGAGTTTGTTTATTGTACTTGGCTTTTTTGCAATAAGGAATGTTCTGGGAGGTCGCCGTGACGGAGTATTTAGCGAGGTTGAGTATTTCCCGTTTATGGGTATAATCGTCCTTACAACAGTCTCTCTTACAATTGACTGTAAAACATTTAAAGTAGGCAGACGATTACAAGCATTTTCTTTAAGTATTATTGGTATTCTCATAATTAGTGTAGTCGCTTTCAAATTAATACAGTATAACTTTATCGAGAGTAAGGAAACGCTTGTGCTCATTCGAAATAAAGCTGGTGCGAATAATGTCCTGACCTTTGATTTCAAACTTGAAGGAGCCTTCAAGTTAACCGAACATGATCTGTTTGGCAGTACTGATTATTTTGGTAAGTATGTACGGGACGGAGATACTTATCGGCTCTTATCATCAAACTATGATGGGAGCCTGAAACTACCACAAAGAGGAACCGTCAGACAGTATATGATGTATTGGGAGAATTTCGATACGATGCTTGTTGAAAAGAAAGCAGCATACAGCAGCTTTAAAAAATAGGGGCTAAAGAATATATTCTCTCCTGCTCCTCCTTTCCCGATGAGTCTTCACCGCAGTATCTTAATCTTTAAAGTTGTTCCTGCGGGACACATCAGTTTAAATCTCTCTTTCTTCTATTACAAACTTCGCGCTGGCCGGAGAATACACTTACTACCTAAACAAAGATCACAAGCAAAACAGAAACCCTGCATTATAAAATAAAAAAATTGCTTTAGCTAAATGGCTGATCATCCTTTCCTCTCACTTTATCCTCTTCACTCCTTCTTCATCCGCTTCCCTCTCCCTTGCTTTTTTAATCTTGCTATTCCCAAACCGCCAGCTAAAACCAAGCGTTATGTTCTGGCTTTCCCATTTGCGATAGGTCGTCATGCGAAGTTCATTGGTGATAGCTGTTTGTTGCCAGCGCTGTGTATTAAACAAATCCACGAGACTTACTTTCAGTGTTGCCTTTTCTTTCAAAATATTCTTTTGCACCCCAATGTCAAGGCTCCCGAGCGGTTTGGAAACATAGATCGTTGCACGGTTTTGAAAATTGAACCAGCCGCCAAGGCTTCCCTTCCACCCTTTACCCAATTCTATGTTGTTACCCACATAACTATTGAAAGCCCAACTGCCGCCGCTTTGTTCCTCGCTGTTACCAAAGCCTGATAGCTGCACCCGGTAAAAATGATAATAAGGCGTCAAGGATACATAAGCCGACCATCGTTTGCTGATGGTGACAGGCGAGCTAAAAGAAAACCCCAGCATCTCTTTTGTGCCGGCATTCTGCGGCGTTTGCACGGTGTATTTACCATCCTGGTACGTCAGCCATTCAATATAACTGGTGGTTTTGGCATAAGAAACCTTCACGGAAGTTGCATAGTTGTAGGTGTAGCTAACTTCCACTGAGTTGGTGAATTGTGGCTTGAGGTAAGCATTGCCTTGCTCGCTGTTCAGCGCATCCAAAAAATAGATAAAAGGATTCTGGTCCTGGTAGTTCGGTCGATCAATTCTGCGGTTGGCAGATAAGCCAAGCTGGTGCTTTGCAGACAATTTGTATTGAAGAAAGATGGTTGGAAAAAGATTAAGGTAGCTTGTATCGGGGCTATTTGTTTCATTCTTTTTTAAATCGGTTGACCGGCCGTTCACGTTTGTTTGTTCGCTGCGCAAACCAAGCTGCCACGAAAAGTCATTGCTGTTGCCCCGTAACGAAGCGTACAATGCACCAACATCCTCCTTGTACCGAAACAGGTTTGTCTTGCCCGTGTCCAGTAGCCATTCCGCACCGGAATTATTTTGCACCGCCAGCCGATTCGACGTTCTTGTGGCCATCAGCTTAACCCCTGCCTCCAGCTTGAGCCCCGAGGTAAATGTTTTTACCAGATCAGCTTTCATCGAATACAGTTTTATATTCACCTGCTGATCATTTAACACGGCATCACTGCCGAGTTTTGCACCTGCACTGTTTCGAACATCATTCTTAATAAGGTTATCCACCGAAGATTGAAAGGACGTATAGTCCGCATCCATTACATACTCTACCGACTGGCTGGTATAGTTATAATTCAGGTTAACGGAATTGCGACCGGTTGAAAAAGGCGCCACGCTAACGGTACTAATGTTCGTGTCTGCTGAAGAAGGCAGGCGGATGGTGGTGACGCTGCTGTTGTTCATTGTTGTAGCCCGCTTGTTCAGCATCCATAGCATACCCAACGTGCTTTTTTTGTTCAGCGAGTAATCGGCGCCGGCACGAACGGAGTAACCATGAAAGGCATCTTTTTCAAGGCTTTGTTGTGTGAAGGTGTAGGGTCCTGCCGTTCGGTAGTTGTTGGCTGTTACATGCTGCAAGCCGTGGTTGATGCCGCCGTTAAAAAAGAAGGCTGTTCTATTTTTCCGCCAGTTCAAATTAGTTGTAGTATTCTGGCGGGCATGCCTGCTTTGCACATAACTGCCGGTTAGGTTTCCATTAAAGCCATTGGTGAGGCTTTTTTTAAGTTTTATGTTGATGATACCTGCATTGCCGGCAGCATCGTATTTGGCGGAAGGATTGGCAATGAGTTCGATTTGCTGGATGTTGGCGGCTTCGATGCTTTTTAGAAGCTGTGCCAGGTCTTGGGCCGAAAGCTGTGTGCTTTTGCCGTCAAGTAAAATGTTTATGCCCGCTTTTCCATTCATCTGGATATTCTCGGCAGCATCTACCACCACACCCGGCGAACGACGTAAGACATCTAATGCGTTCTCGCCGATGGCGGCGGGTTGGGCATCCAGGTTCAGAACAATTTTATCAGGCTGAACATCGATAGGCCGTTTGGTGGCAGTTATCGTTACGGCTTTCAGTGACTTGCCTGGGATGGTATCGGCAGCGGGAATAGAATCTTTGGCCTGGGGAAAGGTGGTCAGCGAAAAAGAAAGGGCAAAAAAAACGAGCAGCGGTTTCATACAACTTTGTTTAGGGCAGCAAATTGGCCCAAACGTTTTCCGTTGCCGCCTCAGGCCATAATTTGAAACTACGAGAGATGGTCTCAAATTATAAATGCAGGCTGGTGGCGGGTTGTAGAATTTTGAGGGAAGATTTGAGACCTCACCCTGAGCGGTCTCACCCCGACCCTCTCCGCACGGAGAGGGCCACCAGCGGCACAGATACTGGCTTACGCAGTGTTTTCTTTCTTCATTCATTAATTCGCCCACATCATTAGTTGACGGGAGC
>DASVSM010000137.1:0-6582 GCA_036388115.1 Flavisolibacter sp. | reverse complement strand
AAACACGTTTCCAGATGATAAAGCAATACTGGTTGAAGCAAGCAAAAGACAACCGCGTACAGAGGTTGCCCGCTTTATTCTTTCCGATCTTGACTCTGCCATCAGCCTGCTGCTAACGACGGCGCCCGGCGGAAAAAACAGGATATCAAAGGCCTGTGCCCAGTTGGTTAAATCCCGCGTGGGGCTATTTGAAGGAACCTGGCTGAAGTATTTTAAAGGAACGGCCTTTGTTCCAAACGGACCTGAATGGCCGGGGAAAAGCAAGGACTACAATGCAAATTACCAGTTTAAAGCAGGCAGCATTGATGCAGAATCTCAATACTTCTTAGGTGAGGCGATGGCCGCCGCGAAGCAAGTGGCGGATGCGTTTTCGTTAACACCTAACACAGGGATCATCGAACCTTCCGCTACGCAAAACCCGCTTTCCTATAATCCGTATTTCAACATGTTTAGCGATGTGAATATGTCAGCTTACAGCGAAGTACTGCAATGGAGGCAATATGCCAGGGGCATCGTTCACCACAACGTGCCGGTTTTTGCACAAATCGGCAACTATGGCGTTGGGTTAACCAGAAGCATGGTGGAAAGTTTTTTGATGGAAAACGGCTTGCCCATTTATGCTGCGGGCAGTGGCTATCAGGGCGATGATTCGATAGCGGCTGTAAAGGCAAGCCGCGATGGCCGCTTGCAATTGTTCTTAAAACAACCGGGTCAGAAAAATGTCTTGCTCAATTTTGGAGCAGGCACACACGCTACCAACATAGAACCTATACCTCAGATCTGGGTTTCGGCTCTCGAGCAGAAATATTCCACCGGTTATACTATTCGAAAGGGCCTCAATCATGATGCGCAATATACCAACAATACGCAAGGATATACCGGAAGTATTACCTTCAGGGCCACCGAGGCATACCTCAATTACATAGAAGCTTCTTTCGAGAAAACGGGTATGCTGGACGGCGACGCCATAAAGTACTGGCAGCTCATTCGTACAAGGGCCAGGGTTAATACGGACATAAACAACACAATAGCAGCAACCGATATGAGTAAAGAAACGCTTGACTGGGGTGCTTATTCTGCGGGTACTGTCATCAGCCCTACCTTGTTCAACATTCGGAGAGAACGCCGCAACGAGTTAATGGCAGAGGGGTTGCGGTATATGGATTTACGGCGCTGGCGGTCACTGGACCAATTGATTTCCACAACTTACCATGTTGAAGGATTCAAGCTGTGGGGACCTATGAAAAACTGGTACACCCCTGCACAACTTACGTATGGGGCTACTAATACGTCTGCCGTGGTATCAGACCCTGCGCTAAGCCCGTATTTACGGCCGTATGAAATACGGAGCAACTCAAATGGATACAATGGAGTCAGGTGGCACATGGCGCATTATTTAAGCCCGATTGCCGCACAGCATTTTATATTAACATCGGAAAATGGCGACGCTGCTGCATCACCTCTCTATCAGAACCCGAAGTGGCCAATGCAAGCCGGCGCAGGCCCCTTGTAAACAATCTTTAATCTGATTTTATCAGGCTCTAATTCTTATAAACAACAACTGCCGGATGTAATCCGGCAGTTGTTGTTTATACATGCACTCACTGAAAATGGATTTTATTCAATTGCAATTAGGAACAGGGTTAAAAAAATTTGCTGGCAGATAGATTTGAAGGCTAAGGAGAAATAAAAACCCGGTATAATGTACATCTTTACGGGCTGCCAAGCATATCAGGACCAATCCGGTTGGCTGACCGGAAATCTACAGTTTTTTGCATAAAGTTGCCCATCAGTATTCAAAGGCCTCTTAAATATAATAGGTCACCCAATATATTGCCAGTACAACTATTCCTGCGATTGTGCCCGGGACTGGAATCGAATCAGCGCATTCTTGCGAACGGCAGATTTTGAGCGGTAATAATAGCTTTACTGGTCTTAATCTTATTTAATTCGTTTTAACTAATCGCCTTGGTTATCAATTTGTTGCATATAATTTCTTAGCGTAAGTTAATTCCGCTTATTGCTAATTAACGGACGTTTGTTTGCAAATCTGTTTGCAAATTTTGAGTGAAAGAGCCATTTCGTGAAAAAGAAAAACAACCGTTATGTCAACATCAGTTTCCATCGTTCTCGATACAAGGAGAATGAAATCCAAAACCGGTACTTATCCGGTCAAATTACGTGTGATCTCTAAAAGGGTTACCAAAGATTATCCAACGATTTTTGATCTTTCGGAGGCTGACTACAAAAAGTTCTCTGCGCCGAGGATCAATCAGGAACTAGCAGAAGTCAGAGCCAAGCTACAGGACATTAAGCAACAGGCAGAAAACTTTGTTACCGATAATCGTCCGTTTGAATTTTCGGAGTTTGAAGCAGAGGTGATTATGGACAATCCATTGTTTAAGCAAAAGGAGTGGAAGCGTCCTGCGGCCAGTGTAAGCCCAGATGAATTTGATTATTCCCCATTCATAAAACGCTTTCCCATTTTTGAGGAGCAGCATCCTAATCAGACATCCTTATCTCTGGTTTACCTGGAGTATATCAAAAAACTGCTGCAGCAGGCAAGAATCGGCAATGCGATCAACTACCTGCGTTCTTATCGTTCTCTAAAAAGCTTCCGTGGCAATGTTCAACTGGAAGAAATCACCGTGTCTTACCTGTACCAATACGAACAGTGGATGATGGCAAAAGGAAATACAAAGACAACGATCGGCATTGTGCTATGTCCTTTGAGAGCAATTTTCAATGAAGCCATTGAACTTGGGCTCATTAAAAGGGACAAACATTATCCTTTCGGGAGGAGGCGTTACCAGATACCCGGTTCAAGAAATTTAAAAAAGGCGTTGGACGCAAGTGATCTGGAACGAATCTACCGCTACCAACCAGAAGATCCACTCGTGCAAAAAGGAAAGGACTTGTGGTTTTTCTGCTATCTCGCGAATGGCATGAACGTAAAAGATATGGTTCATTTAAAACAGAAGAACCTGCAAGGTGAATACCTCATCTTTGAGAGGGCAAAAACAGAACGAACGGCCAGAGGATCAGCAAGGCCAGTTGTCGTTTATTTATCAGAAGATTTGCTTCGGATCATTAACCGATACGGAAATAAGTTTAGAAAGCCAAACGAGTTTGTATTTCCGTTTATGCAGCAAGGGCTGACCCTGCTGGAGCAATTCGACTTGGTCAATTACATCCGACGAGTCATTAATGATAGCATGGTCAAGGTAAAGGAAGCTCTAGAGATAGATAAAAAGATCACAACCATTGTTTCTCGTCATACGTTTTCTACGCACCTAAAAAGGGCAGGGGCAAGTACTGAGTTTATACAGGAAGCCTTAGGACACACAGATAAGCGTACGACAGAGAATTATCTCGATAGCTTTGAAAATGAACTAAAAAAAGAGTTTGCACTCAAACTTACGCAGTTTGGTAAAGGCTAAGTATGATAGTTAGTAGTGTGGTGTTTGTTTGACATTTGAGCTTATTTAAAGGAATGTTGAATGTGATTTTACAGTCAGGTAGTTTCATATGGTTCGACTCCGTTGCTTTCCACACTTCAAAAGACAACTATAATTTTTTAGTTGTCTTTTGATTTCTGTAAATCTTCAGTCCAAAGAGTATTGGTAAAGGTCTGTTTAAGAAACTGTTTCCCTTCTTCGTAAAAAAAAATCGCGGATACAAAATGCCAATAAACATCCCCTGGGCAAAAGCAAACTTCAGGTAAACAGCAAAATTCTGTTACTTAATGAACCGGTTTTTTCTCGAACACCCAACCCGCTTTCCTTTAAGGACAAACTCTTATTAACAGCTGCCGCAGCATATTTAGCTTACATTACACCCGTCCGTACAAATAAATGCATCACAACATCGGACACGAACGTACATACACCGATCCGGTGGCAACATCCTTCAAGTATTTACATCAAAAACATCTCTGAATCTCAGCGTTAAAATATGAAGCTCTATATAAAGTACATGGTCAGCGTTCGCTGCAAGGCTCTTGTGAAGGAAGAATTAAAAAAGTTAGGGGTGAAATCGCAGTACGTGGTGGTGGACCTTGGTGTGGTTGATATTCTGGAGACCATAACGCCAAAGCAGCGGAACCTGCTTAAGGCAAACCTGCGCAAAACAGGACTGGAAGTGCTCGATAATAAAAAAAGTGTTTTAATAGAGAAGGTAAAGAATACGATCACCTCCATGATCCATCAATCCGGGGAACTGCCTTCCTTAAATTATTCCGATTATATCAGTGAAAAACTGGGCTACGATTATACTTACCTCGCCAATATATTTTCTGAGGTAAAGGGTATTACTATACAGCAATATATTATTGTGCAGAAAATTGAAAAGGTAAAAGCATTGTTGTTGTATGATGAACTTTCTCTTACCGAAATCTCCAACAAACTTCAATACAGCAGTGTAGCCCACCTGTCGAATCAATTTAAAAAGGTGACGGGTTTAAATCCCTCATTCTTTAAACAACTGAAAAATAAACGCCAGGTACAGGAAAATGTGTGAATGATGTAAACAATAGGTATAATGATGTAACAGTTCCAGAAATCGGGACATTAGTTTTGAGCGGTCATTGCCATGTTCAATGTAGAACAGGTGAATGACACGTTTAAATCTTTCCTATGAAATTTATCTCTTCCGTTGCGGAGCGTTTCCTGCTCGCATGTAAAGGCACATCTAATGTCTTCAGTTTACAATCTTTCTTTATTTTATCCCTTGTTTTTTTGGCAGCAGGATGTAAAAAAGTAGTAGAAGAACAAGGGTTTAAGGACGATTGTCCTACAGTTGCATCCACAGACCCAGGTAATGGAGCGGTGAATGTAGCCACCATTAAAAAGATCAGTGCCACTTTCAGCGAGGCAATGGCTCCTGCCACCATTAATGAAACAACATTTTTATTGAAGCAGGGAACGACTGCTGTTCCCGGAACAGTTAGCTACGCAGGCAACACTGCCACTTTTACGCCAGCCATTCCACTGGCAGCAAACACGGTTTATACGGGTACCATCACGAAAGGCTCAAAAGATCCTGCAGGGAATGCAATGATCGCAGACCATGTCTGGAGCTTTAATACAGGATCAATACCTACTGTTGTTTCAACAGACCCGGTCAATGGCGCAATCAATGTAGCCGTTAATAAAGTAATTACAGCAACGTTTAGTACGTTAATGACAGCATCCTCCATCAACGCAACAACGTTCCTGGTAAAACAAGGCGGCGTTAATGTTCCCGGGGTTATTACCTACAGTGGGTTGACGGCCAGTTTTACACCGCTAACAGTCCTTGCATCCAATACGCTTTATACAGCCACTATTACTACAGGATCGAAGGATACTGCGAGCAATGAGCTGACAAAAGATTATACATGGAGTTTTGCTACAGGTATGGTTCCAACAGTAGTTTCAACAGATCCTGCTAATACAGCGACCGGTGTTGCCCTTAATAAAAGAATTGCGGCCTCGTTCAGTGAAGCAATGAATGCTACTACCCTCACCAATACAACCTTCCTTCTGCAACATGGCACAACAACGGTTCCCGGGGTAGTAACCTATGTAGGAACAACAGCTACCTTTTCCCCCGAGGTCAACCTTTTGCCTGGCACAGTGTATACGGCAACCATTACCACAGGTGCGCAAAATTCTGCTGGAAACGCTTTAGCTGCAAACTATGTGTGGAGTTTCACTACTACTGGTAGCACCGTGTCTCCTCCGTCTTTCTTAGGTACCGCTGCAATGTTTGGAATTTTTGGTGGTAGCGCAGGCATTACTAACCAGGGATTAAATACGGTTATCAATAATGGCAGCATTGCTACTACAGGGGCTTCAACTTTGGTAACAGGTTTTCATGATGGCATGACAGGTGCTATTTATACCCAGACACCATTAAATGAAGGCCTTGTAAATGGCAGGATCTACACCGCTCCTCCAATGCCCGGCGATGCCACTTCGTTTGCAATAGCCACGCAAGGTGCTCTTGACGCCAATGAAGCCTACCTGGCAATTTCTCCTGCATCACGTCCGGGTGGTACTGATCCCGGGGCCGGTGAGTTAGGTGGATTAACCCTTGCCCCGGGAGTTTATAAATCGGCAAGCGGAACGTTTAAAATAACCAATGGTAACCTTACATTGGATGCCATGGGCGATCCGAATGCTGAATGGATATTTCAAACAGCATCTGGCCTAACCGTAGGTATTGCCGGACCGGCCGGTGCCCGTAGTGTTACCATGATCAATGGTGCGAAGGCAAAGAATGTGTACTGGTATGTAGGCAGTGCAGCTACCATTAACGCCGCAGGCGGTGGCGTAATGACAGGAACCATCATTGCTTCTGCAGGGGTCACTTTTTCTACTGCTGGAAATGCTGTACAAACTGTATTGAACGGAAGGGCACTTTCCTTGAACGCTTCTGTTACAGTAGTTAATACTACCATCAACGTTCCTAATTAATATCAAATTTTTAATCCCGCCGTTAAGGCGGGATTTCTTACAATAATCAACTGACCTCATTTTAAAAGATATCTATGTTTTCATATCCTATCTCGAAACGAAAAATTTCTTTCCTTCTCCTGCT
>DASVSM010000136.1:0-4725 GCA_036388115.1 Flavisolibacter sp. | reverse complement strand
TCACCCGTATTAACGTACTCAGAAACCATACTGCCAACAACAGGCTCACTGATTTGCACCACGAAGTCGTGCAGCAGAACGAATCCGTTTTTAAAGACAATTTTAAGCTTATTGGTAATGTCTCTCGGAATGGGCGCCGGAACGTTTACAATAATAGTTGTGTTGGTGATAAAGGTTGGATTCAGGCTTGCCCTTTGGTCGTTAAACCAAATCTCCTGCGCATCCTTCAGGTTCTCACCCATAATAGCGATCAAACGTCCTTGTCCGGCACCTACCAGTAGTGAGTCAGACGACTGCGGGCGGGTGATCCGCACATAGCTAATAGAGGGCTGGCCACCATTTGAATCTTCCTCTTTCTTACAAGCTGTAAAAACACTTCCCATAGCGATTGCCATAAAAAGTATTGCTACGAGTTTATTAATTGTTTTCATTTGACTGTGTAATTATTTGTAAAAGAATTTTTGTTACGCTTATGGATATTCGACAGCAGGCTCTTTTAAGTTTGGTGCCTGGCTAATTTCAGTAGAAGGAATGGGCAGACGGAAATTGCCTGGTCCAGCATTTACCTTCCTTTGATCAATTGTTTGCCAAGGTGTCTTCTTAAACGTCCACGTCGTTGGGTTCGGCCATACGTCAGTCCTGATGTTGAAGAAACCCCGGTCCTGGCTGTTTAAAATGTTGTAAGCCTTTTGCGGATTGTAATAATGCAATTGAACAAGATCATACCAGATCATACTTTCCATTGCGAATTCTAGAACTCTTTCTTTGAAGATATCATCCCATGTCAATGGTGTAGCAGCACCGCTGACAGGGTCTGTTAGTGTGCGTGGAGGCAGCCCGGCCCTTGTATGAACTGCATTATAATATTGTAAAGCAGTTGCCTCTGTTGTAGAAGGACTATTGCCAAGGGTCGCTTCTGCATAAATTAGATACATTTCTGCCAACCGCATCATGTACGTATTGTTGGGATAAACTTGTTGGGCTGCTGAACCACCAACATCTTCTGCCTTGCCAACAACGTATTTCTTAACGTTGGCAAAGTTTACATCTCCGCTCGTATTCGGTACTACAAGCTTTTGCTTGCCAGAAGGATTTACAGTCACAGGAACCGTTTGTGTAATTTCCTGATAAGTAAAACCGGGTAGCATGTATGTTGCCTTCAGACGTTGATCGATTGTACGGCCACTAAGCATAGTATCGCCTGACGCCTGAATGCCTTCGTATTGTGACAGCATCCACCAGGTAGCACTTTTATCGCCTCCCCAGCCATCACCATTCGCAATATCGTTACTGAAGTTCAGGTAAGCAGGCATGCTGTTTTGAACACCCCAGGAGCCGGGCTGATAAACCCACTGTAGCTCGAACAACGATTCTTTGTTGTTATCATACGGGAACCGGAACAAGTCCTCGTATTTTGGCAAAAGCTGTAAGCCAGCATTACTAATTACTCTTTGTGCAAAGTATTTGGCACTATCAAGGAAAACCTGGTTACGGTTCCCACCAGTAGCTTCCACACCTGCTCTTGTCAGATAAAAGCGGGCAAGCATACCCTCTGCAGACCAGCGGGAAATCCGGCCAGGCTGCGCTGCAGCTGCCGGAAGGTCCGCAGCAGCAGCATGCATCTCACGGGTAATAAAACGCCAGATGCTCGGGATTGTATTTCTGCGGACCGCAGTTGGATCAGATTGCAAGTCAATGTTATTAGTAATGATCGGAACCTCGCCCCAGTTCATTACCAGGTACCGGTACGCTAATGCCCTCATGAACCTTGCCTCTGCAATAGCCATCCGCTTTACAGCGGGAGATACAGCTTCGCCAGCGTATTTGTTGATATTGACAATCGTCAGATTCGACTGCGTTACCACATTGTAAAACGCACGCCATGAAGAAGTATTCTCAGCGTTTTCTGCGGTTGTATTGAACAGCACGTTCCCCCTGTCATTGTAAGCCGAATAGGTTGTTCCCGACCGAAAGTCACCAAGATTGTAATAAGCTTTATCATTGTAATCAAACCATACTCGATTGTAGAGTGAGGCTGTTCCTGCCATTACCTGCTCGTCTGTTTGATAAAAGCCGGCATCAACAATTGCATCGGCAGGTGGCTTTTCCAAAAAGCTTTTTTTACAACTTGCAAGCATCATGAATGGCATTGCCAGGCCAAGCATGGATTTTATATAGTTAATTCTTTTCATTTTTACAGCATTAGAAGTTTACGTTCAAGCTAAAAGTATAGATCGGAGTTAATGGATAACGACCATAGTCTAATCCAATTGCCTGGTTAGCTGTTGAGGCATCCCGTCCCACATACGCACCCACTTCAGGATCAAACCCGGAGTAGTTGGTTAATGTAACCAGGTTCTGTGCACCAATTGTGGCTCTTGCACCTTTCACCACTTTTGTTCTGGCAAGCAGGCTTGCAGGAATGTTATATGATAAGGAAACATTTTTGAGCCTGAGGTAAGAACCATCTTCCACGTATCTATCGGTGATTCTTGCATAGGTTCCGTTGACATCTACTCCCGTAATGATGCGCGGAACGTTTGTTCCTGCGTTTAGCAAATAGGCCTTTCCATTGGCATCCATCGCGGGCCTTGCATAATTCAAGGCTTCAATCAGCATGTTACGACCAAGATTGATATTGTTCGGGTTTGAGTTCTCCCATGCAATGAAGTTGTAAATGTCATTTCCATAAGTACCTGTGATCAAGATGCTCAGGTCAAAGCCTTTGTAAGCAAAAGTGTTGGTAAAGCCACCAAACAGTTTTGGCCATGGATTGCCAATGTATGTTTTATCATTTACATCAATTATTCCATCGCCATTCACGTCTTTGTATTTGATATCACCAACCCAGATACCGCCATTTTGTTGAGTCGGACGTCTGACGCCTGCATTGTCAACAGGTACAGCACTCTTGTTGATTTCGTCAACAGATTGAAAAATTCCCTCAGTTTGATAACCAGTGAATAACCAGGGCTGAAGGCCAACTGCCGTACGCTGGGTCCAGGCATCCTGCTGGTTTAACCACCAGGATTGACGGTCGAAAACAGCCGTCGCTGAATTCAGGGCCTTCACTGTGCTTTTGAAGCCTGAAAAGTTCAGGTTTGTTTCCCACCGGAAGTTTTTGTTGTTAATATTGATGGTGTTGATAGCAACACCCCATCCATTTGTTTCCAGGTTACCGGCATTAACTGTCGGTGGTCTAACAGAACCTGTACCCACTGTTCCCATGTAGCCGGGGAAACTCGCATCCATGAGTAAATTGGTCGTGTACTTTTTATAGTAATCTGCTTCTAACGTAATTCTATTTTTCAGGAAGCCTACGTTGATACCAATATTGTCTGTTTTTGTTTCTTCCCATTTATAAAATGGATTGGGATAAACCGATGGAAGAAAGCCTGTACCCCAAGGTGTTGCACCGGCGCTCAATGGTGAATAAACAGCTGCATTACCACCAGGCTGGTTTCCTGTCAGACCAGTTTCCAACCTTAGTTTTAAATCGCTGATAAAAGGAACACTAAAGAATTTTTCCTGTGATACTCTCCACGCTGCAGAAATGGATGGGAAAGTACCCCACCTGTTTTCCGGCCCAAAGTTTACGGAACCATCACGGCGAACGGTAGCAGTTAAAATATAACGGTTATCAAAGTTGTAGTTCAAACGTCCGAGGTAAGACTCCATACCCCAGTTACCAGAGCCGCCAGAATTGGTAGCTGTAGTTGAATTACCTGCGTTAAGGTCAAAGATGTTGTTTGTCAGATACCCGGTTCTTCCGCCCCCGAGGTTTCTCCAAGTTGAAGCCTGGGACTCATGGCTGACCATTAACCCAACGTTATGTTTGCCAATTTGTTTGGTATATTCTAACAACTGGTTCCAGTTCCAATAAGTGTTTTGTGAAGTAATGGTATTTAAGGAAGCTGTAGCATTTACTGCCCACCCGATTGCATAAGTTGGCATGTAAAGCAGCGAACTACCCTGACCTATGCTAGTGTTAAATGAAGTTCTTGCCACTAAGCCCTTAGCCAGGTTAAATGCTAGGTTTAAACTGCCTAAAAATTGTCTACGAGTATTTGTGTTTGTAACCAGTTGCGAAATAGCAATGGGATTAACCGGCGCGAACTGATGTGCAGGGTTAGTCAGGTCACCGCCACCCCAAGAGCCATTCAGATTTTTTACGGGGACCTCCGGGCTCAATTGAATAGCGCGGATAATGACATTCTCCTGGCTGCTCGTTAAAGTTTCATTCGTTTGATTGAAGCTCAGGTTGGCGCCAATCGTCATCCAATCCCTTGGCTTGTTATCGAGGTTCAAGCGAAAGCTGTACCGCTTAAAGCCAGAACCTTCTGCCACGCCCTGCTGGTTCAAGTATTCGCCCGACATATAATACGTAGTGTTGTTACTGCCACCGCTTAAGCTAAGCTGGTGCTTTTGCATAGCTGCATTGTTGAACAATTCGTCTTGCCAATCCGTGCCAGAACCCAGAATGGAGGGATCCAATAGCTCCTCGCGAACAGTACCACCTGCAAGAGCTTTATAATCAATTTGCATCTGTGCATACTGCGGCAGGTCCATCACATTAAATCGCTTTGGCGGCGTTTGAATGTTGTATTGTACATTATAGTTAATGCGGAAATCGCCATTACGGCCACGTTTAGTGGTAATGATGATAACACCGTTGGTCGCCTGTGAACCGTAAATAGCCGTAGCTGAGGGACCTTGCAGGATTTG
>DASVSM010000135.1:0-4005 GCA_036388115.1 Flavisolibacter sp. | reverse complement strand
AGTTCCTGGATGCGATTGATGAGAATCTGAAGAAGAGAATGGCGATGTGATGAGTGATGAGTAAGTATAATGAGTTGGCCCTTCCGAAATTGGAAGGGCTTTTTGTTTGGGTTTTGGTTTTATGAATCAGAGGCTGGTGATGCTGTTGGGCTGTTGTGGCACATTTATCCTGACAAAGGAAGATACTCTTGTAGGTTCCGGAATTCTATGCAGCAGATGATTCCTGTTCTAAATTGTATAGATTATTAATTAAGTTTGGAACAAGAAGTTGCGTCATGCAATTCTTGTGTGCAATCGAATCCTCAATTGAATTTAAAAACAATGATAAGACAGTCTCTGCTTCCTTCCATTATTTTAATCGTTTTGGCAAGCTGTGGAGCTCAAAAGAATTTACGCCCGTCCAAAGACGATGCACCGTCTGAAAAGATTTTAATCATTGGAGCCGGCTCAGTTGCTTCCGAAATATTTATGGAGAACTTAACGAAGAACATAACTGTCCGCTTAAATAAGAGAATTGGCAGCCATCTGATTTTTCTGAAAAATATTAAACCAGGATCGCCATTTAATAAAACTTCTTTAAATAGTTTGGACTATGATGCATACATCATCTTTTATCCGCTTGATAGCTCAAAGCTTGTGATGAATCGAACTGGTCAGATTCCTTTTTTTGGAGGGACCCGTCTAAATGCGTTAGTCCCCAACTCTTATAAACAGAAGTTTCTGGTTCAGATTTACATGAAAACAGACAAAGCAAAACCTGTATGGGAAACAAGCCTCCATGTTGATCTGGATCCAATTGACGAAGAGAAATATAATGACATCTCTTCTTACATTCTAAACTATTTGCCTTTATACTAGCTCCATTTACAGTAAGTATGCACAACATTCGACTTGTTGCTATGTTAGCAGAAGAATAAGCCATCAGCTAAAATTATCTCGGCCTGAAACAGATCGATTAAATATCAATCCCCTGCTGCTTTTAGTATCCTTTAAATTTTAGGGTTGCTGGTCTGCATTTGAAACGAAAGTCTATCCACAAGGAAAGCTGCAAAAGTCATTTGTTTTTCACGGGCTTTCGTTTGCGACGTAAAGTCAGCAGAGACACCGAAGCAATTCTAATTGCATTCCTTCAAAAACGTTTTGAAGGTTACCTACTTTTCCCTCTGCGTGCAACGCAATCCCGAAAGCTCTTGTCAAAAGCAATAAATTATAAAGCGTGAAAAAATTTCTTCCCATTGTTAGTCTCCTGCTCCTCCTTTTCTCCTGCAAAAAAGAAGAGCCACTAAAAGACTTCAGGAAAACGCTTGCCGGCACGTGGGAACTGGAAAGAACAATTACCTGGGTGACTGTGCCGCCTGTTGCTCCTGGCATTTTGCTGGTATTTAAAGAGGACGGCACCTTTGAGAGAAAACGGCACGACACGCTGGTTTACAGCGGCACCTATACCCTTCAGCAAAAACAAGACTGCCATCCCCGATCAAGCAACATTATTCTAACAACCAGTGATAGTTCACCTGGCTATGAAGATTATATATCAGTGGAAAATAACAAGCTTGAATTAAGCACACCCAATTGCTGGGCTGATGGTGGCGGGGCTATTTACCGCCGGGTGAAATAACAATGCTTGCTTATTTCACTTTATCCAAGTCTACACATCAATGCTTCATTAAACACTTCTTTCACTCTTCAAACCGGTACTTTTGCAACACAATTTTTCCGATTGCAAAAACCTCTTTTCCTCATAACGCCGCCTTTTACACAGCTCAATACACCCTACCCTGCCACTGCCTACCTGAAAGGTTTTCTCAACACCAAAGGCATTTCATCTTACCAGGCTGATTTGGGCATTGAGGTAACCCTGGCGCTTTTCAGCAAGGTGGGCTTACAACAACTTTTTGCACATATTGAAAGCATACAGCAAACCCATTCTCCCAATACGGAACGAATCCTTGCCCTGAAGGAAGATTACATTGCCACTGTCGAAGATGTCATTCTTTTCCTGCAAGGCAAACGTCCCACGCTGGCTCACCTCATCTGCAAGCGGGAATTTTTACCGGAGGCCAGTCGCTTTGCGCAACTCGATGATCTTAAATGGGCTTTCGGCAGCATGGGCACGCAGGACATGGCCAAGCACCTTGCCACCATGTACCTCGAAGACCTGAGCGACCTGGTAAAAGAAATGGTGGACGAACATTTTGGCTTCAGCCGTTATGCTGAAAGTTTAGCCCGTTCTGCCAATTCGTTTGATGAACTTTATGCTGCACTGCAGAAGGACTATACTTATGTTGACCAGATCATGATCAATCTCCTTCAGCAAAAGATGGAGGAAGTTCAGCCAAAACTGGTAGCACTGTCAGTGCCGTTTCCGGGCAACTTATATACATCGCTGCGTTGCGGGCAATGGATAAAGAAAAGCTATCCTGAGGTTAAAGTGGTGATGGGCGGCGGCTTTGCCAATACGGAGCTGCGCTCCCTTTCCGATCCCCGTGTATTTGAATTTTATGATTTCATTACCCTTGATGATGGCGAAGCACCGCTGGAACAATTGATAGCGCATGTTGACGGCAAGAAGGAATTGCAGGAACTGAAACGAACCTTCACCCTGGCAAACGGAGCCGTCACCTACATTAACAATACAGCCTGCGCCGATTACAAACAAGGCCAGGTAGGCACACCAGATTACAGCGATCTTTACCTGGACAGCTATATCTCCGCTATTGAAGTCATTAATCCCATGCACAGCCTGTGGAGCGACGGACGATGGAACAAACTCACCATGGCGCATGGCTGTTATTGGGGCAAATGTACTTTCTGTGATATCTCCTTAGACTACATCAAGAACTACGAACCAATTGCCGCATCGCTGATCGTTGACCGCATGGAAGAACTGGTGGCGCAAACCGGACAGAATGGTTTTCATTTTGTGGATGAAGCAGCGCCGCCGGCGCTGATGAAATCAGTAGCCATTGAAATTATTCGCCGCAAACTGGTGGTAAGCTGGTGGGCCAATGTACGTTTCGAAAAAAGCTTTACCCGTGACCTTTGTCTTCTTCTGCGGTCTTCCGGGTGCATTGCTATCAGTGGTGGTTTGGAAGTAGCCTCTGACCGGTTACTTGGCCTGATAAACAAAGGCATTACTGTTGCGCAAGTGGCACGGGTTTGCAAGCATTTTACCGAAGCTGGCATTATGGTGCACGCCTACCTCATGTACGGCTTCCCTACGCAAACCAGCCAGGAAACCATTGATTCATTGGAGATGGTGCGACAGCTTTTTGAAACCGGTGTTTTGCAATCTGCCTTCTGGCACCTGTTTACCATGACGGCGCACAGCCCGGTGGGTTTGCAGCCCGCTGCCTATAAAGTAAAAAAAGTTACAGAAGCAGTGGGCACATTTGCCAACAACGACATTGAGCACATTGATCTCACCGGAGCACAACATGAGTCCTTTGGTTTTGGATTAAAGAAAGCGTTGCTGAACTATATGCACGCCGCCTGCTTTGATTATCCTTTGCAAAAATGGTTTGATTTCAAAATACCGAAAACAACCGTGGCTCCCGATTTTATTCGCAAAGCAATTGAAGAACCGGAATACAGTTCGGCAAGTGGAAACAGCAAAGTGATCTGGTTAGGCAAGCAGCCAAAAGCAGAAACAATAACCAAGTCAAAAAAAGGTGCGCAATGGGAAGTAACGGCGTTGACCTTTCAAACAAAAAAAACAACGCACAGCATTAACCTGGAACCGGAAAAAGGTGCATGGCTTTTGGGCCTGCTGCCTAAGCTAAGCGTAAACAATTCTATACAATTTACGCTTCAGCAGATTAAAGCAGATTTTGAAACGGCAGGACTGGAAGACTTTGAATTATTCTGGGATAATAAGCCGGTAAATACCTTGTACAAAGCGGGTTTGCTGCGGGTATAAATTATTTGAACAGCGCAGAGAAAAGTCATGGCTGTCAGTTAGTTTGTCCTTCATCAGCATTGCGCTACGGGAGTAATTGTCGTCTT
>DASVSM010000134.1:0-1625 GCA_036388115.1 Flavisolibacter sp. | reverse complement strand
CGGCAAAACTCTGCCGCCATCATATCGAAATTTGAGATAGAATTCCTCTGCTTGGAAGTCTTTTACCAATAGTTTACGCAGTGGCTCCTTGGCAATAAATTCGTAAGGATCGCCAAACCGCTTTTGCACAATAGCCTTGTACTTTAGCCCCATATCATTCCATTCGTACAGCACCTTTGTGCGGCAGGATGGGTCTTTGATAAACGGAAGCAAGCTGTTTTGAGTGGAATTTGACTTACGCAGATAAATGGAAACCTTTTCGGGTTCCTTCTGCTCAATAGTGGAAATAGCATCCACCATTTCGTCAAATTCAATGTGTAGTCGGTTGTTAAGCAGCTTCATTAGGTTGATTATTTATTAAAGGGGACTAATTTTTCTACCGCGGCTAATAAGTGGTTTTCTTTTGCTGACTCGAACGCATCTTGCTCCTTTTCCAGGAGGTCCATGTAAGTTGCAAGGACTTCATCGTTTACCTGATCGCCTTTCAATACCCGCTGAACCGTCCTAATAGAAACCCCTACTATTCTTGCTGTTTTTTGTATTCTGCTGGCCCGATCAATGTCAACTTTCTTGGCTTTCTCCATTTTTTTACCTACGTTTATTGTGTCGTTATTAGCGACATTGCAAATATTGTTTCATTTATTGGATATACCAAAAAATGAAACAAAAAAAGTTTCAATAATGGGAATTTTCTTACAAACCAACCTAACTGTACTGCGCAAATCAAAAAAGCTTACACAAACAGAAGCAGCCAGCAGTATGGGTTTTAAGCGAAGTACTTATAACAATTATGAAAGCGGGCATACTGAACCGAATATTGAAGCATTGGAAAAAATAGCTTCATTTTTCGGAATAAGTGTTGATGATTTGCTTTTTAAGGACTTGAGAGAAAGTAACCTAATAGCACTTTCTGATAATGACGAAAAAGGTAACAATCTGGGTAACCTATCAGGTAACCTATTACCAAAAAATGAGACAGAACCGAGTTCGGAAGAGGGGCCAAGCTTCTACGTGATGAATAAGGATTTGAGACTCATCAAGTCACTGCCCAAAGTTGTTACTGTTGACACTGCTGGAGATGAGAATACCGTTATGGTCCCGGTACGTGCAAGGGCTGGATATACCAGCGGCTACGGTGATCCGCATTTCATTGAAAGGCTGCCTGTTTATAAGCTTCCAGGCATGAACAATGGAACCTACCGGATTTTCGAGGTTGAAGGGCTTTCAATGTTCCCAACCTTACAGGACAAAGATTTAGCAATTGCCCGCTGGACGCCGCTTTCAGAGATTCGGGAAGATCGTGTTCATGTGTTGGTTACAGCTACAAAAGGTGTCATAATAAAGCGGATTTTATCCAGGCTAAAGGAAGGAATACTTATTTGCAAGAGTGACCATAATGAAAGGGGACATTACCCCAATATTGTACTGGAGGCAGATGAAGTTGTAGAGTGCTGGTATGTAGTAGAACGAATGACAAAGCACCTTCCTTCACCTGGCGAAATCTACAAGAGAATTACCGACCTGGAGGCCGACATTGCGCTCATTAAGCACAAACTGATGCACGATTGAAAATGGTAGTGAAATGGGAGTGAATTGTACAAGTCGTTTTTTTTGGAGCAAAGCGG
>DASVSM010000133.1:0-10627 GCA_036388115.1 Flavisolibacter sp. | reverse complement strand
GTTCATGCCAACATTGAGATCAATAAAAACAGAAGCGGCGATGTTATTCGCCTGTGCTTCTACCGCTATGATTCGAGCGGATTCGATATTATCAATGAGACAGGAAAACTGTGTACCCGGGAAATTTTCTATCAGGGAAATGAACCGCTTTACTTTCGGACCAACCGGCTGATACGCCAGCAATACATCCGCGGCACCGCAGATGCCCAGCATTTCTGCTTCGGCAATAGTGGCACATTTAAATTTCATAATTCCTGCCTGCATCATCAGCAAAGTGGCTTCTTTTGTCTTATGCGTTTTTACATGCGGCCGAAGCCGCGACGCATCTCCCACCATTGCTATAGCCAGCTCAATATTATGCTTTACCCGTTCCAGGTAAATAAGCAGCGCAGGCGAATCAACATCGTCTGCTTTGTCGATATAGTACCAGTCTGTGACTTGCTTGTTTAGGAGAGAAATCGATGTAGGCATATCTTATTTAGCCGGGTAAATTCTTGCCGTCCATCCACCACCTGGGGCAAGATGAATCTTCCACTTATCGGCAGCAGAAACTTTTTGAATCACCTTCTTATAGTCTTCGGGCTTTCTATCAGCATTCACACCATCCATAAAAATTTCCGCTTCATAAGCACCATTTTTTAGAAAAGATAAATCAATGGTGAGATCTCTTTCCGTCCAGTTTGTCATCGCTCCAACAAACCACACATCACCCTTGCGACGGGCAATGGCAACGAACTCTCCCACCTTGCCATCAAGCACCGATGTTTCATTAAAAACGGTTGGCACTTTGGCAATAAAATCTGTGCATGGCTGTTCCCGCATATAATCCGTTGGATTATCGGAAAGCATTTGCAGCGGCGATTCAAAAATGGTGTACATCGCCATTTGGTGGCAGCGTGTACCCTGGCTCATGGGCTGCGCATTAGAAGGCATAAAATTGGCCGTGGTTACATTGTGCAAAGCGCCGGGAGTATAATCCATCGGACCGGCCAGCATGCGAATGAAAGGGATAGTGACATCGTACTTCGGTGCATCGTACACCGGCGCCCATTTAGAGTTTTCCAATCCCTTCACACCTTCATAATTCACCACGTTTGGATACGTGCGGCTAAGCCCTTCAGGTTTATACATACCATGCAGATCTATCAATAATTTATGTTGCGCTCCTTTGGCAGCAATTTCGTAGGTGCTCGCTGTTGCCCACTGATCATCGCGATCAATAAAATCAATTTTAAAACCCTTCACACCCATGGCGGCATAGTGCGACATGATGGTATCCATTTGCTTCATCATAGCCGACCACGATGCCCATAATATCAGGTCCACTCCTTTTCCTTTTCCATAGCGAATCAAATCCGGCAGATCAAGGTTCGGGTTAACCTGAAGAATGCTGCCCCTGGCGCTCCAGCCTCCATCGAGAATCACGTATTCGAGTTTGTTGGCAGCCGCAAAATCAATAAAGTATTTATAGGTGGCCGTGTTGATGCCGGATTTAAAATCCACCCCCGAAATGTTGCGGGCATTCCACCAGTCCCAGGCCACTTTACCGGGCTTTACCCAGGTCATATCTTTTATTCTGTTGGGTGCGGCCAGTTTAAACACCATATCACTATTGGCAAGTGCTGCATCTGTATTAGCAATAATAACCGTGCGCCACGGAAAAGTGGTGGTGCCTGCCGTTTTTGCTATAAAATTTTCGCGACCCGTTACGATGTAATTGATATTGTTATAACCGCCCAGGGCTGCTGCCGCAGGATAAGCAGGAAATCGTCCGGTCAGCGCAATCGAATTGTTTTCACCTTTGCCCAGGTACATGCCGGGATAGTTTTCAAGATGCGCTTCGGTAATGACCGCTTTTTTACCATTGGCCAGGTTGATGAGTACCGGCAGCAACGCCATTGTATCGTTGTGCAATTGCTGCGATAGTTTGCGGTCTTCATAAAACGCTTCAAACGAAGTCTGAAAAAGGTCTTTCTTATCGCGGGGATCATTGGCGTAGGGAAAGAGGGATGTATAATCATTATCGAAAACAAAGGCCGCTTCTTCCGATTGGACAAAAACGCTGTCCCTTTTCGTGGTAAAGAAACGGTACGCCACGCCATCATTGTAAGCCCTGAAGGTGATGCCATAATCGCCTTTACAAACAATGGTAAGCTGGTTGTACTGATCAGCCACCGTATCTTTTTTATACATTGGTGAAGGAACCTTTGCATTGACCGATGTTTGCTTTGCTGAAGTGATGCGCATGTTTTTACCAAGCGTTTCTCCATTGAGTAGCCGCATGCTGATAACCGATGGTGCAATTACTGTTTGTCCTCCTGAAGTGACCGACCAGGTCAATTGCGGACCCGCATTAACGGTGCATTGTATTGCGCCGTCGGCAGATGTGATGTTATATGTTTTTTGAGTTTGGGCTACAGCGGCTAGTCCAAAAAATAACGTAAATGATGCTAGAAAAAATTTGATCTGCATATAAACAATTTGCAAGCTTTTAAAAATTAACTTCCCGTGAATTTAAGACAGTTGCATTAATTACAGTTATGTTTAAAGAAGATAGAAAGATGCGGTAGCAGCCGGCCCATCTTTCCATCAGCTAAAGCGGAAAAAAACTGGCCATTACCTGAATTGTAAAAATGAAGTAAGCTTACACATGAAACGCCTCTATCTCACTTTTTTGATGATTGCTGTACTTTCTCTTTTAGCCTCTGCTCAAAAGACGGTATTGATTAGAGAATTTCCTATGCAATTTTTGAACAGGGACAGTGTGATTGCCTATTACAACGAGAGTTATTTACTGATAGAAGACAGTTGTGCGGCTATTATCAGGCGGGGCTTTTTTAATGATTCGATGGGAAAGTTTACAGGGCCATTTGAGGACAGAAGTAAGAGGAGTCCAAGGCAGGTAGTTGCCAAAGGCAGGTACAACAGGCAGGGCTTGAAGGAAGGCGAATTTGCAGCCTGGTACCTGAGCGGAAAGCTACAGGCCAGAGGAAGTTTTAAGGAGAACCGGTATACTGGAATATGGGATTTTTATTCGCCTTCCGGCAAACCGGAACTAACGATAGAAGTTAATGGAGCCGACCTGACGATCCTGGACTCCTGGGATGAAGACGGGCATAGAATGGTAAAGGATAGAAAGGGTAAACACGAGGTGGCAGTGGGACCCATTACCTGGTCGGGTAAAATAGTTAACGGCAAGCCTCATGGAACATGGATAGCAGCGCTGCGCCCGTTCGGCAACCGGGGATATATACCGAATACCACCCAACAGCGATCTTTAGCAACAGAAATTTTTTTAGACGGAGTGTTTCAAAAAGGTACCAATGCAACGGGTCCATATAACGATAGCTCACGCATTGATTTTCTTTCTTCTATTTCGCTGCCGCTGATTAATGCAGAAACGCTACTACTAACCCGGAGGCCCTGCAATGACCGGTATGGTAAGAAGCTTGTATATGCCCATCATTCGAAAGGGCATCAGCAATTTATTAGCGAGCTTAACGAACGCTTAACGCCGCTGGTGACATTGATGGATACGGCTATTTTTGAAAGGCACATAGAACTACAAATGAAAATATCGGAGGATGGAAGGGTTGTGAGTGATTCCGTGAACAGCGCCGATAGACAGGTGCCCACTCTAAAAACAGCCTTGTACGACCTGCCTCCCTTTAAGCCCGCTACTAATAATGGAAAGCCGGTAGAGCAAGGCCTCAAAATAATGATTGGTTATTACCAGGGCAAGTATTTTTTTAATTATGCGCTTGCGCCAATTGAATACATGTGACGGCCGCCAGGACTAACAATGAATACCGGTCATTTCCAAACTGAAATACCCATAGCGCAACTTACTTTTTCTGTAACATAATGTACGGCCGAACGAAGCGGAGGCATTTGTAACACAAAGACTGCATTGAAACCATCTGCAGTGTGACTACAACAATTTGTTCGGCCGTTTTTTTATAAAACCACCAGGAAAGCATTGAACATTAAGTCATGCTATTGAATTCAATTTCCTTTCTGGTTATAAACATTTTCAGCCTGCACCTCTTTTAAAAACAAGCTTCTCGGGCTGTTATAAAAGTTCATGAAATCATCCGGGAAGGGTTTCTGCGTGGCGGCGGATGCTGCCTGGGCCGGTCTGTACGTATGCCGCCATGTTAATACATAACCAACCGGGTATTTGCTCACAACCGGAAGCAACACAGTCGACCACCAATCGGTCATGCCGCGGCGTGGGCCGGTTTCGCTCAACGCCGTCAGCTTCTTTCTGGCAATGGCCGTTCTTGTTACGTAGTTCAGCGCACTGTCCAGTTCTGCATTGAACTGCGGGCCGCGGTCGTACATGTCAAACGAAAGCATGTCAATGATGTCATCGCCGGGATAACCTTTCAGGTATTGTGCAAGACTGGTGGTGCGGTCGGTATTATAGGCATAAAGTATGTTGTGAAAGCCTTTTTTATCCCGCAGGTATTCCACCGTATAGCGCCATAAGGCGGCGTATTGTTCGTCGGTGGCCAGTGGTGTTCCCCACCAGAAAAAATTTCCTGAATGTTCATGATAGGGCCGGAAGATGAAGGGAATTGGCGTGCCGCGTTCATCTTTCAACCCGGCAAAGAATGCAGACAATTTATCAAGCCAGGAATTATACAGTGCATGGTTTACACCGGATGGAAGGATGGAGCTAACCACGCCATTCGACGATACATCCCATGACGTTGGCTTGCTCTTGCGGCCTTCCTGCGGCAATTGAATCGTTAATGGATTATTCAGGTGCCAGCTTAGGGTGATAATCCCGCCTCGCTTATAATGCGCTTTAATTTGTTCGGCTATTTGCGTGAAGTCAACAGAGTCAAGGCTGCGGGTCTTGCCCAGTTCAAGATCGCCTAATTCAAAGCCTGCAACCGCGGGATAATCGCCGGTAAAATCTTTGGTATCGGAACGGTCCTTTTCGTACCACCAGGTGCGGCCGTACATCAGGTCATCCTGGTGGCCGTACATGATTCCTTTTTGCTGAAGGGCCCACATGGAGCGGAAGAGCGCCACGGTTTCTTTGGTGGCTTTCGGGTCGGCAGGGGCAATGGTTTCATCAACTTTCTTATCCGTTGGGGTAAGTTTGTTGCTACAGGCCAATAAGGCAGCCAAAGCTATCAGAGCAAAATAAATGGGTTTCATATTGTTTATTGTGTGATAAGATCTCTTACAATTTCAGGTCAACTCTTTTACCTGTTTTTACTGCAGCATAGATAGCATCAATGATCTTCAAATCTCTCAGCCCTTCTTCACCATCAACAGGAACAACCGGCTGCTTGTTCTCTAAAATGATACCTGCCATCTCATCCATTTGCACGGTTTGATGCGTAACATGCGCATGCGTTAGTTCGCCTTTATTCGTTCTGCCTTTGATGGGACCGTAACCGGTTGCAGGCATCAATTCGGCAAAGCCATTTTCTGCTGTTAAAAAGAAGCGGTCAAGGTTGTTCATGTTGTAGGTAGATAAGCAGGAAGCCATCGCACCACTGGGAAAGCCCAACTGAAAAGTGATGGTCTCATCAACACCTTCTTTAAAAAGATCAGGTTTTGTTTTTGTCTCTTGTGCGGTTACCCAAATTGGTTCCTCGCCAATCATGTACCGGGCGCCGTTGATGGAATAAATACCGATATCCATCAGCGATCCACCACCTGATAAGCTTTTGTTCAGGCGCCATTGCGTTGGGTTACCCGTTGTAAAACCCGACAACCCTTGAAAGAATTTTGGCTTTCCGAGTTCGCCTTGTTTTCGCATGCGGATAATTTCAAGGGTCTTCGGTTCAAAATGCATGCGGTAACCGACCAGCAATTTCACACCAGCTTTTTTACAGGCATCTACCATCTCCTGCCCTTCTTTTGCATTGATCGCCATGGGCTTTTCGCAAATGACATGCTTGCCGGCTTTTGCCACACGAATCGTTTGACTGTGATGCAAGGCATTGGGGGTGATGATGTAAACGGCATCGATATCAGGATTGCTTTTTATGGCATCGAAGGTTTCATAATTGTAACAGTTCTTTTCCGGGATGCCGTACTTGCTTTGCCAGTCTTTCAACTTGGAAGGCGTGCCGCTGATAGCACCCACCAGCTTTGCCCTTTTGCAATCCTGCATGGCATTGGCCACCCTGGTACCATAGCCCCCTAAACCCATGATGGCCACACGCAGCACAGGGCCTTCAAAATGAGAATTGTTTTCGTTATGACAGCCTATGCTTTTTGTTGCCTGCAAAAAACGCATAGTCACAAAAGGGACCGTCAGTTTTTGTAAAAAATTTCGGCGTGAGGTCATAACAAAAGAATTTAGTTGAAAGAAAATATGTTTTGAATGAGCTATAAAATTCAGTCTTTTACCAATCGTTCAGAGAATCTATTTCGGTTGCATCTTCACTTCATCCAAGGTCAGTGTTTTATCGCTTAAGTAAACTTCCTTAACCCGTTCTTTCTTATTATCCGTCCACAACCAACCCGACCATACAAGGAACCAAAGCCATTTCGGCTGCGCCGATAACACGGGTGCGGCGGGCAGTGTACCCACTTCTGTTAAAGCAATGGGACGGCCTTCGGCAAGAGCCAATAGTTCATTGTAATCTTTCTGTTCGTAATCGGAATGATAAATATCCGTGCCTAGTATATCAACGTATTTATGACCGGGATAAAAGTCTTTGTAGGCATACGCTTCATCACCCGGGATATCCCGCGGACCGTTAGCACCCCACACCCAGATCAGGTTATTCAGCTTGTGATGATCTGTGTAACGGTTGTACATCAGTTGCCAGAGTTTGGCAATACCGTTCTTCCCTTTTTTATCTCCCCACCAAAACCAGATGCCGTTCATTTCGTGGTAAGGCCGCCAAAGCACGGGCACTTTTGCATCCTGCAATTGCTTTAAATAACCGGCAATGGCATCTATCTGCGCCAGCCATCTTTTATGGAGATCAGTACCGGGAGTGATGAGTTCTTTCCATTGGGCATCCGTGAGCTTTCCCTGTATGCTTTCTTTCCATGCATAAGGTGGATTATCTGTTGGCCTTCCCTGGTGCCACATGAGTGTAACCAGGTAGCCTTCCTTTGCTTTTTTGATAGATTCGGCAACGATGGCAGGACCGTTATCTTTCATGCCGTTCCAGATAAAATCGGTGCCCCATAAAGCAGGTTGTTTACCGGTAAAGGCATAGGCGCTGTCGGAAAAACGGTTGGGGCTTTCGTTGTAATTATGCTGACCCGCCAGCACGTATTTTCCATTGATAGAATAGAGATAACGCAGTAAGGCTTTTGCTTCGGGAGTAGCTGCTTTGTTGACGGGTGCCAGGGTTTGCGCAGAAGCACAAGTGAATGAAAAGAGGATGAAACAAATTTGAATAGCTCTCATGATCGTTTTTTTATGATGCGAAAAGCACCGGATAAAATGTGTTTTCAATTGTCAGAGTTTAACCTGGTGTGTGAATTATTTATCATCAACAAAGTCCGCAACATTTATAGGCAAAGTCTTATCCGGCGTTCTTCCAACCTTCTTGCTAACCTTGCCTCCGAAGCCTGAAGGGCTTCAATATGAATAGCCACCAGTGCAACCGGTGGATTGCAAACCGGGGTTGTATTCCGACCCTGAAGGGGTCGAACATCTTCTCTAATGGCAATCCACCTGTAGGCCACGTTCGACCCCTTCAGGGTCGCAGATTCAGTCTGGTTCTTTCTTTACACGGGTTGCACCCGTGGCTATTCATGTTCAAGCCCTCCGGGCTTGGTCGTGTGCAATCTATCATTTCCTATTACCTGCTGCATACTGACTGTTGCTTATTGCCTATTCATCATTCACTACTCACTACTCACCATTCACTACTCACTCCCTCGCAACCTTTTTATACAATTTGCCAACGCCCTGTAATTATGATACGTTGCCTTCCAGATATGCGCTTTCAATGCTGTTTTTCGTTCGGGACGGTTATCAGTTCCTTCTTCGTACCAATCGCCGTTCACATGATCAATCAAATACGTCTGCACATAATTCCAAAGCTGTTTGAATTTATCGAAGTACCGCATGGTATCATTAGGAAAACGATCAGCCATCAACAACAAGGTATTCAATCCTTCTGCCTGTGCCCACCAGTTTTTGCTGTCTAATAAAATGGAGATCTGCGGCTTGTTCCTGAAATAATATCCTTGGTCATAAAAGCCGCCAAACTTTTTGTCCCAGCCGTTTTCTAAAGCATGGTCCACCATCTTTTTTCCGATGGCGATAGTGGCTTGGTCGTTCTTTATTCCCAATGCATGCGACGCTTCCAGCATCAGGTAAGCCGTTTCCACATCATGACCAAACGAAACATGATCTACGTTTTTATTCTGGCGAATAAAGGCCTCGGAGGAATCGCGGAGTGAGATGGGTTTCAGGTCGGGAGTAAAGTATAAGGTTAGGTAACCCTTCTTCGTTATCATCTTATCGCGAATGAGATAAAGCATTTCTTCCAATCGTGTTCTTACTAAAGCATCGGGCCATACGCTGTATAATTCCGTAAGCGCTTCCAGCAAATGGATAGATGAATTTTGATCTTTATAACCGGTTGATGCATTTGAATTAGTTGTAGCAGCTCTCCTGATTGGCGTACCATCTTCTCCCAGGTTCTGATAGTATCCTTTGTAAACAGGATCATGGCTGTGCGCTTCCAGCCAGGCAAACGCTTTCTTCGCAAGGCTTAACGCACCGGTATCTTTGCTTGCTTTGTAATAAGCCGCTAAGCCATAAATACCAAACGCATTTCCATAAGCTTCCTTCGGCGAACGCGGACTGCTTTTGTCTTTCCCCTGCCGATCAACAAGTGTGTAAAAGCCGCCATTCACCTTATCCCACATTACGTCCCTTAAAAAATGAAAACCGTGGCGGGAAAGGGCCAGGTAAAAGGCTTTCTGCGGATAATCCTCTGCCGCTTTCGCCGTGGTCCATGTATGGCGTGCCTGCGTAACAATCATTTTATCCTGCGGACCGATGGGTTTGAAATCGAATGTATAGGTGGAGATAAAACCACCGTGAAGACTGTCCTTATTTTGCGGGTAATATTTATCAAGCAATTCAGATGTTGCTGAATGTTCCATTTCGTTTGCAATGCGAATTCGTTCCTTCTTTTCAGCATCTGTTAATTTCGTTTGTGCAGCTACTGCATTGCAAAAAAACAGGGAGAGCACTATGATTGTTAGCCTTCGCATTTTATAATTTTTTTCAGAAATGATTTCGGTTGCTTTGACTTGCTCCCGCAGGATGCTTCCGTAGGTAGCATGTTCGCCTATTTTGCACCAAGCGTTCCGATGGAATGCCTTGTACTTTACCTGATGGTTTGCTACCCATGAACCGTTCCTACGGAACGAAAACAGACCTGTTCTACGAGGTTTATCATTACTTTTTTTTATTCAACAAATGATCAGCAGCGAGCACCAGAAAAAGATAATCAGTAGTGCCGCCGCCCAATACATATTCGGTTTGTTGCCATAGGAAAGGCCAGGTCAACAGTTCAGGAAAATCAGGTCTTATTAATGCCGTTCCGGAGCCGATACCACCAGGAATATAAGACCAGTCGGCGCGGTTAAAACCATAGGCCGTAGTCAGTGAACGGGAACCAACACCGGATGCAAAAGACGACGTGTTTTGCCCGGGATGAGAACCCAACACAAAGTCCAACGCATGCAGCATGTAATCGGCTGGAATGATTTGCGGAAACGCCGTGTGCAGGAAATACTGGTGATAGCCAAAGTTCTGAATGCCCCAGCCGGCGCCCCAGATGTTAGGTTCGTACGGTACACCGTACGGTGTTTTTGCTCCTTGCGCCTGCAGCTTTGTATAATAGGTTCTTGCGGCTGCGGTGATGGCTTCTTTATAACGTGCATCCGTCACCACTTTCAATGACCGTGCGGCTATCCATCCGTTGCGATCAAAACTTTTGATCATATCATCCGTATGGGCCAACAAATAATCCCTGTACTTTTTATCTTTTGTTGTGATGAATAATTCTACCGCCGGAGCAATGCGATTATTTACATTTCCACCTTTTGTCTTTTCCCAGATAGCTTCAGCCGCCTGCAGACTTTGCTGCGCCAGTGTATCATTATAACCTCTCATAGCTCTTGAGCCAGCAGCAAGACAGGCAGCCACGCTTAATTCACGACCTGGGTTTTCTTCGGTAAACACCCAGCGGTCATCCGGCGAACCGGGCAGGCCAACTTCAGGAGCAGTTTTATTGTTTGAAGTGAAAGGAATGTTATCCGTAAGATTCGCCGCATCGCCAAGCAGTACATACTGCCGGTTGGTGGGTTCAATAATGCCACGGTACAATCTACCCAAAGCTCTGTATCCACCGACAACGGATAACAGTCCGTGTTCAATTTGTTGCAACACATCGGGCTTGCCATCGGGTACATGAATTTCCACTACGCTGTTCTTCTGATCAACTGAAGTGTTATCGTATGTCAAATTGAATTCTTCATAGGCAAGAGCAAGTCCCATCACGGTTTCTGCAAGTGATTCTACCCGCATATCAAACTCGCCGGCATCGTGCCTGCCGCCTTTGTTTAAGCCGGGCACCACGTCACCGCTTTTGAATGATGTTAGCGTTGCATG
>DASVSM010000132.1:0-1735 GCA_036388115.1 Flavisolibacter sp. | reverse complement strand
CCATCACTTTCATATTCAACGTGTCCATCTCACTGATCAGGGCGGAAAGGTTTTGGGTGCCCATCCCCGGCTGATGATTATGAACGTCAATAAAAGGGTACTTCGCTTTTTTCAGGATATGCTTCGGTACAACAAGGGTAGAAGCAGGGTTATACGTCTCGAAGTTGATAACCGGCTTCTGGCAATAAGCATGATAAGTTTGAACAAAAAGAAAAAGAACAAATATCCAGGGCTGTTTCATGTATCGTAGTTTATAAGAACGTCAACTATTGGAAGCAAATGGAAGAAATTAATTTGTTCCTGCCAACAATGACTATGTTTTGGAAATAAGCCGGGCCGAATACAGGAGATAGCACTAAAAGAAGGCGGTTTAAGTAGGCACTTCATTTCTTTAAAAATAGAAATTCATTTTGCCCTGCAAGGCAAATCCAAGCCGCTCATAAACCGCGATGGCCCGCTGGTTATCGGCACGAACATGTAAAAAAGGCGTCTGGTTGTGGCGTAGGATCAGGGCCACCTGGTGCTGCACCAATGCAGACGCATAACCTTTTCCTAAATGATCGGGATGGGTGCAAACGGCGCTGATCTCCGTATAGTTTTCTACATGCAGCCGCTGTCCTGTCATAGCCAACAGTCGGTTGTTTTCAAACACGCCGTAATAATGTCCGAATTCAATTGTTCTCGGTCCGAACGGGCCTGGTTTTGTCAGGGCCGCCAGCTTCATCATCTCCCCGACATGTTCGGGTTTCAGCAGAACAGGGTGGAACGAATCCATCTCCCCGATAGCATCTCTTTCAAAGAGGAATTGCAAGCCATTCACCGCTTGCAGCAATTTCCAATCCTTTGGTGGAGAAATGAAATGTGGCGTCGCATATAAAATATTCCGGCCGGCCGGGAGCAGATCGTAAAGATCATGAAACCCGTTCTCGTAGCCCTCTTCAAATCCTGCAAAAGGTGAAACCGCTTCGTTAAAACACTTTACTTCTCCAGGACCAAATCCCAAATGCCTATCGTTGGAAAGCAGACTATGGTAAACCGGGTTTCTTAGCAGTTGTTTCACCCTGCAAATGTATTACCCTAAAGCGAGCAAAATATTTCCTGACCGGTGGAACAAAGGTTTGTGCTGTGATGCTCTTTTAGGTAGACCCTAAGATAAATCTAGCATGTAGATTATTCAAAACAAGAGGCAGACAAACAAGGCGAAAAAATAAAATGGAATTCAATGTGCGCAGCAATGTAATGTGAAAGATAGTGTCATACTTATCCGTATGCCGCCGAAGACAACCGGTCAACTTCGGCTCCAAACCTGTTGGAAGCAATGGCCAGTTCGTCTTCCGAGCAGGAACAGATCACAATGTTGTTTTTCATACTGAACTCTACCTGCGTTGTGTTAATCAATTCGAGGAATTTCTTTACATCCTCCGGTGATTGAAAGCTGATAATATATCGCGTCATCCGTTGAATCTTTGGTCCAAAAGGATCAGCTTAAAAAATATGCCAAAAACGCCGGGGCTGCTTTACCAAATTGTTTGTCCTGAGGGGAGGAGCGCAGCTAAAATGAAGACTGGCGAGGAGTGTAATGAGACACCAATGCTTAACCACAAACAATGGGTTCAAAGTTTAATGTTTATAGTCTCTCAGGTTCAGACAGCGTAACGGTAGGGGGAACAACTTTAAACATTCAACATTAAACATTCAACTTCAACCGACAATTGAAACGGAGACACTACCCCAG
>DASVSM010000131.1:0-3043 GCA_036388115.1 Flavisolibacter sp. | reverse complement strand
GGCAAGTATCTGCTCCTTTGTTTCGTCATTCAGCCACTCATCAAATGTATTTTTGATATAGAGGTCCATTTTATTAAAAATGGTGATGGTTGGCTTTTCGTGCACGTCTAATTCCTGAAGCGTTTTATTTACCACGCCAAGCTGATCCTCGTAAGCCGGGTGTGAAGTATCCACCACATGCAGCAAAATATCAGCTTCCCGCACTTCATCCAGGGTACTTTTAAAGCTTTCTACCAAATGATGCGGCAACTTACGAATGAACCCAACCGTATCACTTAATAAAAAGGGTGTGGTTTCGTAAACAATCTTACGGGTGGTGGTATCCAGTGTGGCAAATAACTTGTTTTCTGCCAGCACTTCACTTTTACTCAGCAGATTCATCAACGTACTCTTGCCAACATTTGTGTAGCCTACCAAGGCTACCCGTATAAATTCGCCTCTTTCCTTCCGTTGGGTGAATGCTTGTTTATCGATTTCATTCAACCGCTTGCGGAGCAACGATATCTTATCCCGCACAATCCGTCGGTCCGTCTCGATCTCGGTTTCACCAGGACCTCTTGTACCGATACCGCCACCCAAACGTTCCAGGTGTTTCCACATCCCCCGCAACCGTGGTAAGATGTATTGGTATTGCGCCAGTTCCACCTGCGCTTTGGCCTGCGCCGTTTTAGCCCGGTGAGCAAAAATGTCGAGGATCAAATCACTACGATCAATAGTTTTGATATTGACCTCTTTTTCGATGTTGGAGATTTGCGAACCATTGAGCTCATCATCGAAGATGAGCACATCAATATCGCGGTCTTGTATATAGGTTTTGATCTCCTGTAGCTTACCCTTACCCACAAATGTGCGGCTATCAGGATGGGGTAATTTCTGTATAAATTTTTTCACGGCCACTGCTCCTGCCGTTTCCGCCAGAAAGGCCAGTTCATCCAGGTACTCTATCACATCTTCTTCGCGTTGGTCTTTTTGCACCACACCTACCAGTACGGCTCTCTCTTCTTTGTTGATCTTGTTTCTTTTATCAATCATCCTGTGTCTTTAAATAGTAGCAATAAAAAAGCGATGCCACTTTTTGTAACATCGCTTTCAAAATTAAGTTTGATTGTTTAAAGTCCGCTCAGCGTTAATCCAATGCTCAGCGTATTCATTTTCGGACCAATCCCTTCTTTGAACACCGGTGTTAATGCATAGGAGGCAAAGGCGGTAAAATGACCATACCCGATACGGCCGGTTGCCGAAATGCGGTTGGTGTTGAAATAACGTTTGCTTTTTTCTTTTACAACGTACTCGTTGATAGTGCTTCCGGTTCTGGTTTCCAGGTTTTTACCTTTCGTCCAGGCAGAAATCATCGTTCCTACTTTAACACCGAGCGCCGCCTTGAAGCTTTTGCCGCTTTCATCCGGATTGGCGGTGAAGCGCAATTCAATCGGCAATTCAAGGAAGGCTGTAGAAACCTTGTATTTTTTAAAGTTGTTCGTATCAGCCGTGTTGCGGAACACAATGTTGGTTGTCTGCCCGGTAATATTTGCCGTTACATTATCCAGAAAAATATGATCGGTTGCAAGTCCCGGCCCTAATGCTACACTCAGCTTTGGCGAAGTCTTGAATGGAAAATCCAGCATTAAATAAATATTGAACGTGCGGGAAAAGCCGCCGGTTCTAATGGAATCGGGCTTGTTGCGCCAGTTTGCTGCTCCCAGCTGGATCATCAGGTGATCTTTAGAGCGGGTTTGCATAGGACGTAAGATCTTGGTTGGTGTAACCGTTGCCGTCGTGGTATCTACCTGTGCACTTGCCACAAATGCCGAACTCAGAATAATAGCGCTCAATAATAATCTTCTCATAAATGGACTTAAAGGAAACAAATGTATTTGCCGTTGGGTTAACGAAAGGTTAAACGAAGCGCAAAGATAGAAGGAAGTTTGGGGTTTGAAGTTTGGGGTTTGGGGTTTTCAGGTGCTAAATTCTTTCTTTGAATTTTTGGCCTTTGTGCGAAGATTTGTTTAGATAACTGATAAAGGCACCGAGCTTTTTTACAAATATATCCGCCAGGTCATATAGTTCCTTAAACAAGTGCTCAGCAATATAGTGTACATCAAGGCCCCGATAAAGTTGTGATTTAAGTTCTTCGGCTTCTCCTTTTGCTGTTGTAAGACAGTTGATAAACTAAGCCTGCTTCCTCTTCCAAACCCTTCGGCAATATTATCCATGATAGAACCACACGTCCCTCTTAATTGGTCTTTGTAGCGAAAGTCTTTTTCAATAGGTTCTTCGAAAGTCAGGGGATAAACCTTCTGACAAAGCTCTCTCGCCATTTGCCAGACTTCTAACTCTTCGAACTTTTGAACAGTGGCGATAACCAGCAGTTTGACTGAACTAAAGATAACAACTCCAAACCCCAAACACCAAACGCCAAACCGCTTTCGTCTTTTTTAACCAATCCAAAAACGTTATTCTATTATTTTTACCCATCCTATTCATTTCTTATGAAACAATTGGCCACCGCTTTTCTACTTCTGTGTACTTCTGCCCTGTGGGCACAAAATGGCTATGAGATAAAAGTCACGCTAAAGCCGTTTAAAAATCAGTATGTCTATCTTGGTCATTATTACGGCAAACAATTACCAATTCTTGATTCAGTAAAGTTGGATGCCAATAGCACAGCGATTTTTAAAGGCACCAAAAAATTAGGCGGCGGTATTTACCTCGTTGGTTTCCCCGACCGCATGAACCGCTTTGAATTTTTAATTGGCGATGAACAACGGTTTACCATTACTGCTGATACCGCTCGTCTCGACCAGGTGACCTTCACCGGTTCAGCGGAGAACGTTGCGTTCAAAAATTACCAGGATTTCATGACCAGGAACGGCAAAGCCCTGGAAGCACTGAACAAAAAAAGGACTGGTTCTGCTCCTGCCGATTCCATTCGCCTCTCTGCTGAAATGGATTCTATTTCCAAAAAAGTCATGGCGTACCGCGTTGATGTGATGAAGAAAGGCGGCACTGGCTTGTTATCTACACTACTGAAAGCCATGCGTGA
>DASVSM010000130.1:0-5179 GCA_036388115.1 Flavisolibacter sp. | reverse complement strand
GATATGAATAAAAACTATTGCTTCTCTTTTGTTTTGCTGATGTTGTCTCTTGCATCTTTGGTAGTGCAGGCCCAGATTGGCAGACGTTTTCCATCGGAACGCAAAGTGGTGAAAGACCCTGTTACCGGAACGCCGCTTACTTTTTTAACCAGCACACCAGCCGGTGATTCAAAGATCTATCCAACACATACCCAGTGGACAGCCGATGGCGAATGGCTGATTTTTCGCAGTAACCGTGCAAGGAACGAAGCCTTGGCTGTGAATGAAAAAACCGGCGACATTGTACAGGTAACGGAAGGTGGTTACACAGGTATGCTCTGCGCTGCCCGAAAATCCATGAAGCTGTATTTTATGCGCAATGTTTCTGCCGACACCGGGCGGGCCCGCCGTCACGGTCCATTCCAGGTGCTGGAAGTTGATCTGCAAAAACTCTTTGCCGACAGCAAGAAAGGAAGCGTGCAACCGGCTTCGGTATACCAGCGTGTTTGCGGAACCATCCCTGCTGCATTAGAGGCCGGTGGCGATATGGCGCTGGATGCTGAAGAAGAGCTGGTCTATTTCAAGGTAGATAAAACCGAAGCGGCCAAACATTTACCTGCAAATACAAAAATTGAAAAACCCTTCGGTCCACGCAACATGGGCCAGGGTCCTGGGGGTTTGATGAGCATGAACGTAAAGACAGGTGAGCTGAAATATATTGTATCTGTTCCTTTCCAGATTGGGCATGTGCAAAGCAACCCATGGGTGAAAGGAGAGATTGTTTTTTGCTGGGAAACAGGCGGTAAATCGCCGCAGCGCACATGGACGGTGAATGCAGATGGAACAGGCTTGCGTCCGCTTTACCCGGAGGCGGATTATGAGTGGGTCACACACGAAGCAGTTATTACAAAAGACGAAGTAGCCATCGCCATTATGGGACACAGAAGAATAGCCGGTGTGGATACGACCGGCACTGATGTAGGCGGCGCCAATCCCGGACAAGACCCGGCGTGGGGACCATCAGGCACCCGTGAAAAACCAACCGGTTTAGGTATCATTAATTTACGCACAAGAGAAATGAAGATAGCCGGGCAAACACCCAGCGGCAGCGGCCTTTGGCACGTGCATGGTTCACCGGACGGACGCTGGGCAGTAGGTGATGATTTCAAGCGTAACCTTTATTTAATTGACCGGAAAACGGCAGAAATGATGTTGCTCACAACAGGACATAAAGAAACTGCATCGGATCATCCGCATCCAACGTTCAGTGCCGATAGTAAAAAGATTGAGATACAATCGGCCATGCTTTCTGCAGATGGAAAAGCGATGAATATTTGCATTGTACCGGTGCCGGAAGAGTGGCTGAAGAGGAAGTAAACCTGTCCCCATAAAGGGGAGGCTTCGGTGGTTGTGTCTTTTTTTAGCACCGCTTTTTAACCAATAATCCATTGCCTTTCTAAAGCACTGTAAGCTTCGTATTAAGTTCTCGAGTTAAGCTTCAGCAATAGATTTGAAAAATACAAGTATGCGCTATTCTTTTCTAGTTGTTTTCATAAATTTTTTGTTTGCTGACTGCCTCGCACAGGACACACTCAATCCCCTGAAAGGCGATATCCGAGTACACGACCCTGTCATGATAAAAGAAGGCGGCACCTATTATGTTTTCGGAACAGGGAAGGGCATCAGTACCAAAACGTCAAAAGACAAAGTCAATTGGAAAAGAGCAGCAGGTATCTTTTCCAAAGAAGCAACGCCGGCCTGGTTTAAGAATGATATTCCTGCCCAGGACAGTGCGTTATGGGCACCGGACATCCACTATCGAAATGGAAAGTATTACCTGTATTATTCTGTATCAGCGTGGATGAATTTTAATTCAAGCATTGGCCTTGCCACCAACAAAACCCTTGATTCAACCAACCCAAATTTTAAATGGGTGGACGAAGGACTGGTTATCTCTTTTAAAAACGGCGGTGAAGGTGTAAACGTCATTGACCCCAATGTGTTTAGTGATGGCGATGGAAGGTTTTGGTTGTTCTATGGATCATACAAAGCCGGTCTGCGCCTGGCAGAATTAAATCCAACAACAGGCAAATTATTGAACGAAGGAAAGCCTGAGTTAATCACCATCACAAAAGCATTGGGTGAAGGCGTATTTGTAATTAAAGGCCACGGTTACTATTACATTTTTGCTTCCCGCGGAAGATGCTGTGCAGGCATGGAAAGCACTTACCAGATCGTAATGGGCCGGTCAAAAGATGTTCGCGGGCCGTACGTAAATAAAGAAGGCAAAAGCTGGGTGGATAACAACTATTCGCTCTTCCTTGCTGGTGATTCAACCGAGCCGGGAAGAGGCCACAACGGATTTTTTACTGAAGGGGATAGCACATTTATTGTGTATCATGCTTACACCCGTGCAGCAAAGGGCGCATCCCTCTTAAATATTAAACCCCTGTACATCGACAACGATGGATGGCCCACGATAAAGCCATCGGGCAAACTATTCAGAAGAGAGCATTAAACCAATTTGCGGCTGCTATCAAAGTCTTGTGGTAATGATACCTGTGGAACGAAAGCTACGACCAGGAAGACTTACTTGCGTTGTGCTTTTCATCATCGTGGGTTTTATTTGGCCCCATTAATAAATCCTTTCACCAATGAAATTTCTTCGGGGATATAGCCTACAAAAAGGCAAGTCAAAGCAAATGAACAGACAAATAAAACATCACTTCACTTGGCTTATTTTTTTGCTGGCTTTTGTAGTTGGCCAGGGGAAGTTGAACACAACAGTCGCACAACCGCTTAATATCAGGAACAATTCATTCTGGAATACGAAGGATGGCCAGCCGGTCTATAGCCAGGGTGGAGGAGTATTCAGATTCAAGGATCCAGTCACCGGCGAAGAAAAATATTACTGGTACGGGGTTCATTACAAAGAAGCAGAAACGTATCGCAATAATCCGTCCGTAACGCATACCAACAATAGTTTCGAGGCTGTCACCTGTTACAGTTCAACCGACTTGGTTAACTGGAAGTTTGAAAATAATGTGCTGACCAAAGAAGACGTATTTAAAGACGGCAGAAAAACATGGGTGGGGCGTTTAGGTGTTGCCTATGTTAAAGAGTTAAAGAAATATGCGCTGATCGTTCAGCATGGCAACCAGGTGCTGATCACTGTTTCCGATTCGCCCACCGGGCAATTTACATGGCATCAGCGGATCAGCATGAAGGAGATGATCGGCACTACCAATACCGGCGACCAGACGGTATTTTTCGATGAGGCCAGTGGAAAATCTTACCTGGTATTTTCTTACGGCAGCGGCAGAAATAAAATTTACATTTCTGAGATAGGTGTAAAAGAAGGCATGGTCAACCTGTTAGATTGTAACCAGATCTTTAAAGGCGAAAGCCGCGAAGGCAACTGCATGTTCAAATACAATAACAGGTATTACATGTGTGCCTCCAATATTTATGGCTGGGATGCCTCCTACGCATACTACCTGGTGGCCGATGATATTAAAGGCCCCTACGAGCCGGTTGATAATATGCTGGTGATGAACGGCTGTACCGATGACTATGCACATGTAACGCAAACCGGTTTTTTTATCAACGTAAAAGGCAGTAAACAGGAAACGGTTATTTATTGCGGCGACAGGTGGGCCGAGTTTGCGGGTAACGGGCTGGGATACAACCAATGGTTCCCGCTTTCGTTTGATGGCAAGGCGCCTTACTTTAATTCACTCGGTTCATGGAACCTCAATGCAAAAACGGGAGAATGGAAAGTGGCGGCGGATAACAACTTTGTAAAGAACGGCAGCTTTGAAGCAGACAGGAAAAATATCCCAAGTCATATCAAGCCTGTTCAAACACAGTTGACCGGCTGGGCAACGACGGTTATCGAAGGTAATCAGGTGAGTCTTGATAGTTCGACTTCACCTGTATTAAACCATAGCAATACCGAGGCGGAGAGAAAAATTGTCATTGGCGAAAAAAGTTTGGCCGTCAGCGATAAAATAAATTTTAAAAGAAAAGTATCGCAAGCGATCATGTCAACACCTTTTGTAAAACTGGAGGATGGTGATTATACCATGACAGCTATGATTAAGAATAGCAATGGTTTTGCACGGCTTGAGATGTATGCGGAAAGCGGTAAAAAAAGGTTGGCGTACAACATTACAGGAGAAAACGCAGCCTGGACGATGATCAGGATTGAACGGCTGCAGGTGAAAAACGGAAAGGTGGAAATTGGATTTTTAGCAGAAGGCACCGCCAATGCTTTTTGTTATGTGGATGATGTATCGCTGGTGAGAATGCGGTAGTAGCAATGAGATAAATTCGGCATAGAAAGAAAGTTTATTTGAGACATGAAAACAAACGTAGTATACATAACGCCATTAGGTTTTTAGGTCTTTTCTTTTTTGGACCAGAGGCTAGAATATCTATTGAGCGTCTGTTGCGTCGCACAGCGTGTACGTTTTGTAATTCTATTGACCTTAGCTTACTTGAACACAGTTATTGTTTCTTTTTCTTTCTGCGTAAACCCACCCCAAAGTTTTACAGTAAAGGCTTTTCCTAACCTCGCCCCTCCAGGGAGGGGATGGCCGTTTATAGGAGAATGTTTATCCTAAGATCACATCCCCTCCTTGAAGGGGCGGCCTATGAGAAGATTGTATTTAAGACGCTGGGGTGGGTTTGCAGGGGCGCACAACGAATGCAACGAATACTACGAACTTTTCTTTGCGCCTGTGCCTTTTTGCGTGAAACCCTCTACAGATAAAACACAAACCGAAAAAGAAAAGACACTCCTTTAAACTGCCCTTCTCTGCTCTGACACTTCGCCTTGGCGATTGAGGAGCCGTTTAGGGCTGCCGCCTATCTTTGCCCCATGCGCATCATCAAACTAGGGATCATCAGTTTCATTGTCATCTTTATCATTATCACACTCATCTCATTGATGTTCCCATCGCAGATCCGCATCTCAAGAGCCATCAATCTTCCTAATCAACGCGACAGCATTTTTGCTTTATTAAAAAATGAGCCGGCCTGGCACCCCGCCTATTTTGATTCAGCAGCGTCGGTTCAGATGAGGCAATTAAAAAAGACCGTTATTGAAAAAACCGATTCAACGCTCGTTTATACCCTCCAACAATCGGAAAGGAAAAAGGTGACCAATGGCTGGCAGCTCTATGGCACACCTGCGTCC
>DASVSM010000129.1:0-5294 GCA_036388115.1 Flavisolibacter sp. | reverse complement strand
ACAAACAGTCCGAGAAGCAATACAAAAACTTACAACAATACTTCGGCAAACGATAATAATAACTATCGTGGAAGCGGAACTAATGCCGGAAGCTTTTTGAGAAATACCTTCGGCTCCGGCAACAATAATAATAACAATTCCAGTTCTAACTCGTCAAACAATTCTTCCAATCCACCAAGCAGTTCTTCGTCCTCTTCTTCCAGCAGTTCATCAGGCAGCAGCGGAAGCAGCAGTGCGCCGGTACGGAAGTTCTAAATCGGGATCGCCATAATAAAACAGACCGGGATGTTGCACATAACATCTGCTGTCCTTTCCATGCCTTTTTGATAACCTCAAATTTTCTATATGAAACGAATTATACTTCTATTATTCATCAGTTTTTCGTGCGGTTGCCTCTTTGCACAGGTGCCCGAAGATGCATTACGAATATCCTGGAACGTGCAAGGTGGCACAGCAAGAGTACAAGCAGTTGGTGGTGCAATGGGTTCATTAGGTGGCGATATAACAGCAACCTTTGTTAACCCCGCCGGGCTTGGGTTCTATCGCACAGGTGATTTTGTTTTTACGCCAACCTATACGTTTGGCAAAACAGGAGCTACTTACCTGGGAACAAAAGCAAATACCAATACCAACAAATTTGCTATTGGCACATCCGGATTTGTATGGGGGAGCAATGATTTCAAAAAAACCCGCAGCTCCGCTTTCAGCATAGCCATCAACCAGCTAGCCGATTTTAAGAGCAATATTGTCTATCGCGGTTTAAACAATACAAGTTCATATTCGCAGCGGTTTTTAGAAGAGATTGGAAACGCCAGGACAAAAGACGGAAATGTGGTGGCTTCTGATTTTCCATTTGGTACTTCATTAGCGTTTAACACGTTCTGGATCGATACAGTAGGTGGTGGCACCAACGGCAATTTCCAATTTCAATCCCGTGCGCCTATTGCCAGCGGATTGATACAACAAAACACACTGACAACCCGCGGTGGCATTACGGAATTTGCGCTGGGCTTTGGTGTAAATCTGAACGATAAACTATTGATTGGCGGTACACTCGGTGTTCCTGTTATGCGGTACGAAAAAGAAGCAGAGTTTGCGGAAGCCGATGCAACGACAAACAGAAACAATAAATTCGACTATGCCACTTTCAAGCAAGGCTTAACCACTACCGGTGTTGGTTTTAATTTGAAGGGCGGTATTATTTATAAGCCGCAGGAATTCTGGCGGTTAGGCTTTGCTTTTCACACACCCACCGTTTACAGTCTGACGGATAAAAACACAGCAGAGATCACAACGAATACGGAAACCTACAGGGGCACACAAACGCAAAAATTGGAAGATGTTACAGGCGCCTCTTCGCAGCTCTCCTATTTGCATATAACACCATTAAAACTGATCGGAAGTGCGTCCTATGTTTTACGCGAAATTCAGGATGTGACCAGGCAACGAGGATTTATTACTGCTGATGTGGAATATGTTGCTTATCCGATGTCATCATACATAGCCGCCGATACCGAAGATGTTCCTGCAGATCCGGAAACAAAAGCTTATTTCAAAGAACTTGGCAGTGCAATAAGCAATGCCTACAAAGGCGCCTTCAACTTCAGGGCTGGCGGTGAACTGAAATTTACCACATTAATGGTTCGTGCAGGTGTTGCATATTATGGAAATCCATACAAAGACATTCATGATGAAAAAGGAAGCCGCCTTAATTTGAGCGGTGGACTTGGCTATCGTAACAAAGGCTTTTTTGTTGATGCCACGTATGTTCATTCGATGACGAAAGACGTGAACATCGCTTATCGTTTACAAAGTTCTCCGTATCATAATGCTGATATCAGAAACACAGCGGGCAAAGTTCTTCTCACTGTTGGTTTCAAAATTTAACGCCCAAACTATCTGTTGAGAAAAGGCTGTTGTTCAACAGCCTTTTTGTTTGATATCAATCAAACAAAACCTCAACTCAGCTATGCCAAACTTCTTCAGTTGAGGACGATTTTCTACATCAAAAATTTCTTCCATTGCATTCATTATTATTTTATTACGTAAAACTTGCTGGCATGTAAATGGCAAGTGTTAGAACATGATTAAGAATATTGAAGAAGTTAGCTGTGCATTTTTGCACGATGTAGACCTCCTGTGTTTTTCGCACCTGAGATGGGGCTTTGTTTTTCAGCGTCCGAATCATTTGTTAACCCGCTTCTCAAAACACCAACGTGTGTTTTTTATAGAAGAACCGATTTTTCAGGATGGTGAAGAACGTTTTCACATAGAGAATTACAACAGTAATCTCTATGTAGTAACGCCCCACATGAAACATGGAATGAGCATTGAAGAAGTGCAGAAGCGATTGCAGAAGATGCTGTCGAGCCTTATGCTTCAAATGCAGATCAAGCGTTACTACAGTTGGTACTACACGCCAATGGCCCTGCCTTTTACAGAGCATTTGAGCCCGGAATTAGTTGTATATGATTGCATGGATGAATTATCGGCTTTCAAGTTTGCACCGCCGGAACTCATGCAAAATGAAAAAGCCCTGTTTGCAAAAGCGGATATTGTCTTCACGGGTGGGCACAGCATTTTTGAAAACAAAAAAAATGCGCACCACAACATCTATTCTTTCCCAAGCAGTATCGACAAAAACCATTTTGGAAAAGCAAGAAAGATGAAGACAGAGCCGAAGGATCAACAACATATTCCACATCCGCGTTTTGGTTTCTTTGGTGTGATCGACGAACGTTTCGACATTGAAATGATTGCATCTGTGGCAAAAGCAAAACCCGATTGGCAGTTTGTGTTGCTTGGACCTGTGGTAAAGATTGATCCTGCAAGCCTGCCGCAGTACGAAAACGTTCACTACCTGGGAGGTAAGACGTACGAAGAATTGCCGTCCTATATTGCCGGCTGGGATATTGCTATGATCCCGTTTGCCATGAATGAATCGACCCGCTTTATTTCTCCAACAAAAACACCGGAGTACCTGGCAGCAGGCAAACCAGTAATTTCAACACCAATAAGGGATGTCGTTTCGCCTTATGGCAACAATGGCCTGGTGCATATTGTTTTCAACGCTGACGAATTTATTACGGCAGCAGAAAGCGAACTGGCAAGAAAAAGAAGAGGCGCATGGACAAAGAAAGTTGACGAATTTTTAGCGGGTAATTCCTGGGATAGAACCTGGAGCCAGATGGTGCGCAACATCGAACAAACACTGGCACAACGTACCACCACTTTGAAAACTGGAACCCAGGAGAAAGTTTATGTTTAATTGCATGGTTGTTGCAGCATGATGAGGTGCAACAACTAGAAGAACTGCCCGGTTGCAATACGAACATTAATTTATGAGAGGAAGTAATCACGAAAATCAACTTGAACTATGGGGCGGAATTGAATGTACGATCAACAGAGTTAGAGAGAATTTTTTTGATCAACTTCAAAGTTCCGGACATTACAACCGCCCTACCGATATAGCTTTACTGGCAGACACAGGCATAAAAAAGATCCGCTACCCTATACTTTGGGAGGCTCACCAGCCAGGGATTGATACTATTATTGATTGGACGTACACAACAGAAAGGCTTCGGTTATTAAATGAACAAGGTGTTGAGGTAATTGCAGGATTGGTGCATCATGGCAGCGGTCCTGCGTTTACTGATCTGCTTGACCCCAGGTTTCCTGAGCTGCTTGCAGAATATGCAACAAAGGTTGCTACACAGTTTCCTTCCATCAACTATTACACACCGGTGAACGAGCCGCTGACAACGGCACGGTTCAGTGGGTTGTACGGCCTGTGGTACCCCCACAAAAAAGATGACTATTCGTTCCTTAAAATACTGTTGCATGAAATCAAAGGAACAGTCTTAAGTATGCAGGCCATCCGGAAGATCAATCCGGCAGCCCAGCTTATTCAAACAGAAGATCTCGGAAAAACATATAGCACTAAACCATTACAATACCAAGCAAATCTTGAAAATCACCGCCGCTGGCTAACCTATGATTTACTCTGTGGAAAGGTAACACCCAGGCACAGGCTTTGGAAGTATCTTCTCAAGAAGGGTATTACCGAAGAAGAATTGCAATTCTTTATTGAAAACCCCTGCCCGCCTGATATTTTTGGATTTAATCATTACCTCACCTCCGAACGTTTCCTGGACGGACGTTTGAACCGTTATCCCAAACATACCCATGGAGGAAATGGCAAACACCGGTATGCCGATGTGGAAGCTGTGCGGATGGAAATGAAGGAAGCATGGGGCGTGAAGGCCTTATTGAAAGAAGCCTGGCAGCGTTATAAAAAGCCAATAGCAGTAACAGAAGTTCATTTGCATTGTCACCGCGAGGATCAGTTGCGTTGGTTTAAACATGTTTGGAATGCCTGCAAAGAATTGAAGCACGAAGGTGTGGAAATAAAAGCGGCAACCGCCTGGGCCATGTTAGGCTCCTATGGCTGGAATAAATTGCTCACAGAGCCAAATGGCGATTATGAGCCTGGAGTTTTTGATGTTAGAAGTGGAACGCCACGGCCAACTGCACTGGCACATTTTATAAAGGAACAAAGCCGCGCCAGGCATTTGCTTCACCTGGTAAAAGACGCGGGATGGTGGCACCGGCCGTCGCGGTTTTTCCACAAACCCCTGCTTTTACAAAATACCGTCAGCTATACACCGGAATGCAGTGCACCGGTTTTGATCATTGGGAAAAACGGCACGTTGGGAAGAGCATTTGCAAAATGCTGCGAAGACCGCGCCATTGCCTACCGGCTGTTAAGCCGGGAGGAATGTAATATTGCAAACGAGACTTCCATTCAGCAGGCATTTGAAAAACACAAGCCCTGGGCTGTCATCAATACGGCGGGCTATGTAAGAGTAGATGATGCCGAAAGAGAGTTTGATAAATGCTACTACGATAATACAAAAGGAGCTGAAAACCTGGCTATTACAACCGCACAGTTCGGAATCAAATACATTACTTTTTCAAGCGATCTGGTGTTTGATGGAACAAAAAATGCTCCTTATGTAGAGGACGACGAAACTTCTCCGCTTAATATTTATGGACGAACGAAAGCACAGGCAGAGGAAGCCGTTTTAAAAGCCAATCCCAACGCATTGGTTATTCGTACCAGTGCATTCTTTGGCCCCTGGGACGAATACAACTTTGCGCATTATGTGCGCAAGAGTTTATTAAACGAGGAAACAATCTGCGTGGTGAAAGACGTGCACATCTCTCCTACTTATGTTCCCGACCTGGTAAATGTTTCCCTGGACCTGCTGGTGGATGATGAAAAAGGGATCTGG
>DASVSM010000128.1:0-7439 GCA_036388115.1 Flavisolibacter sp. | reverse complement strand
GACACAACGGTTCACCAGCCTTACACAAAAGGTTTCCTTGCGCAGGCTCGCTTCAGGTGTTTATTATGTAAAAATTAGAAATGGTAATCAGATAAGCGTTAAGAAGATCTTTAAAGAATAGCCCTCGCTTGTTCAAGCCAGGTAAACAGGAAAGAGCTTTGCTCTTTCCTGCTTCAAATCGTTCACCCGGTATTTTATAACGTGCTCGTCCCATCAGAAATAAAATGAAAGCCATCACACATCCTGTTGCATTTATTGGTTTGTCTGCCCTGGTATTATCCTGTGGCAGCACAAGGGCACAGGCGGATGAGTATACCGCAACGCTGAATTATTGTGTGGCACAAGCAGCAAAGGCTAGCGCATCATTGACCGATGCCAACAGAGTTCCGCGCAGCATTGCGGCTGGAAAAAAAGAATGGCGCATGGTGGACCGGCGCGACTGGACAGCAGGTTTCTGGCCGGGCATCGAATGGTATTTGTATGAATACAGCGGAGATGAACAATGGAAGCAAAGAGCAGAAGCTTCTCAAGCGATGCTGCTGCCCTTAATTGATTCATCAGCCATTGACCACGACATAGGTTTTGTGATGTATTGCAGCTACGGCAATGGTTTGCGTTTAACCGGCAATGCTGATTACAAAAGAATCTTATTACGTGCCGCCGATACGCTGGCAAGCTTATTCAACGCTAAAGTGGGCACTATTCTTTCGTGGCCGCGGCCCGTGCCTGGTGTTGACTGGCCGCTTCGCCACAATACCATCATGGATAACATGATCAACCTGGAACTGCTCTTTTGGGCTTCAAAAAACGGTGTATCAAAACGCCTTTACGATATGGCTGTTTTGCATGCCGAAACAACTATGAAAAACCACTTCCGTCCCGATTATACCTCTTATCATGTGGTGGTGTATGATACGGCAACGGGTAAAAAAACCAAAGGCATTACACATCAGGGTTATTCCGACTGCTCAATGTGGGCAAGAGGTCAGGCATGGGCCATTTATGGTTACACGATGGTGTACAGGGAAACGGGAGATGAAAAGTTTCTCCACTTTGCGCAGAAGGTAAGCGATGTGTATTTAAATCGTTTACCGAAAGATTTTATTCCTTATTGGGATTATGATGATCCCGAAGTTCCTAATGCACCAAGAGATGCTTCCGCCGCCTGCATCGTCTCTTCTGCCTTGCTGGAATTGTCAACCCATGTAAAAAACAAAGAGAAAGCAAAGTTGTACCGCGAAAAAGCTGAAGCGACGTTGAAAGAGCTCTCTTCATCCCGTTATCAAAGTGGTGATACAAACAATGCATTTTTATTGCATTCAACCGGGCATAAACCGGCCGGCGGCGAAATTGACGCCTCCATTATTTATGCGGACTATTACTATATCGAAGCCTTGTTGCGGGCAAAAAAATTAAACCATCAGAATCAATAATTGAGAAGCCTGTATTTCAGGGAAAGTTTCAGGAAAGATGATAACGCAATCCAAACCCTATGAATGCAATTTGTCACAGAAAAAGGAAAACAGACATTATAACCCAGGACTAAACATAATTCATGCAAAGAAGAAAATTTTTAAAAGAAGGAATGCTCACAGCAGCAGGTGCGTTGTTTGTTCCTTCGCTGCTGAAAGCGGAATGGTTTGATGCAAATATTCTGGGGGTAGTTGTAAATGCCAATGCCAAAGGAGAAAAGCTTGCACACTACTGGAGTAAGTGTGTAGGCGCAGGCAGGGCCAACGAAGCACTGAGGGCTACCTGGCTGGAGCAGTTACAAATGGCAAAGAAGCATTGCGGTTTTGAATACCTGCGTTTTCACGGGCTTTTTCATGACGATATGTTTGTGTACAAAGAAGTGGAGGGAAAGGCGGTATATAACTGGCAGTATATTGATGATCTGTTCGACCGGATACTGGCAATGGGCATCAGGCCTTTTGTAGAACTGGGCTTTATGCCAAAGGCTTTGGCTTCGGGGGAAAGAACCCAGTTCTGGTGGAAAGGGAATGTGACCCCGCCGAAAGATCATGCAAAATGGGGTGAACTGGTGACTGCGTTTACCAAACACTGCATCGACCGTTATGGCTTGCAGGAAGTGCGGAAATGGTATTTTGAGGTATGGAACGAGCCAAACCTTCGCGCCTTTTGGGATGGCAGCAAGTCGGAATACTTCCGCTTATACAAAACTTCGGTGCAGGCAATAAAAGCAGTGGATGAGAAACTAAGGGTAGGCGGACCAGCTACCAGCAATTTTGTGCCCGATGACCGCTTTGATGGTGAAGTGGAAGACAAAACCAGGCACAGAACCCATCTTGTTGAAGATGTTAATGATTTAACATGGAAGGGTGTATGGATAAAAGATTTTCTTACCTGGTGCGAAAAGGAGCAGTTGCCGGTTGATTTTGTTTCCACCCACCCCTATCCTACCGACTGGGCGCTCGATCCCGATACAGGCAAAGGCGCTGGCAGAACAAGAAAGGTGCAGGCCACGCAGGAAGACCTGGAGTGGCTAAAAAAAACGGTGGCGCAAAGCGCTTATCCCCATGCAGAAATTCATCTAACCGAATGGAGCTCGTCTCCCTCGCCAAGGGATGCCGGACACGATTCTTTGCCTGCTGCTGCCTTTATCATCAAGGCAAACCTCGACTGCATTGGCCTCGCCCATTCGCTTTCGTACTGGACGTTCACCGATGTATTTGAAGAAGGCGGCGCCGGCGACGAGATATTTCATGGCGGCTTTGGCTTGATCAACTACCAAGGTATTGTAAAGCCTTCCTTTCATGCCTACAGCATGCTGAACCAGTTGGGAGATGAGATATTGCAAAAAGAAGACGGCCTGGTGGTAACCCGCCATTCCAAAACAAAAAAAATCACAGCGCTGGCCTATCATTATCCGGTAGAATTAAAAAATGCGATCAGCAGCGAGGTAGACAAAGAGCTGAATACCGGAACGCCCAAAAAATTCCGTTTGCAATTGAACGGCATGCAGGCGAAAAAAGCAATTCAGATAGAAACCCTGGACAGGAATAACGGCTTTGCCTGCGACGCTTGGAAAAAAATGGGCTGTCCCCATTCGCCAACAAGAGAGCAGGAGCAGGCACTGAGAAAAGTGTCCATGGCCACTAAAAAGCAAACAGCCAGTGCCGATGCAAAAGGAAGTTTCAGTTGGGAAACCACTTTGCAACCGTGGACCTGTGTTTTGATCCGTGAAGTATAACATCTGATAAGAAACAAACGAACATGGGACGAACTATTAAAATAAAAGGAATTTCATTATTTGCTTCGGTTGTCTACTGGGCGTTGACAGGCTGCTTTGCTCAAACCGCAAAGTACACTGCATTCCATCCTGGAGAAATCTGGAAGGATAACAACGCCGTGCCAATTAATGCACATGGCGGTGGCATTCTCTTTCATAAAGGCCTTTACTACTGGTTTGGCGAACATAAAATTGAAGGCAAGGCAGGCAATGTAGCACATGTAGGAGTACATAGTTATTCCTCAAAAGACCTGTACAACTGGAAAGATGAAGGCATCGCCTTACCGGTGGTAAGCGATACCGCCAGCGATATACAAAAAGGATGCATACTGGAAAGACCTAAGGTCATTTACAATGCCCGTACAAAAAAATTTGTAATGTGGTTTCACATCGAACAGAAAGGCAAAGGATATGGCTATGCGAGGAGCGGTGTGGCAGTGGCGTCAAAGCCGACAGGCCCATATACATTTTTGTACAGCCTTCGCAGCAATTCCGGTGTATGGCCGGTGAATGTATTGCCCGTACACAAACTGCCTGTTTCCGATTCGGTAATGAAAACCTATTTTCCCGGTGGCGGCTTTCCCGGTCATGTAGATTCGCTCAATATTCTTGGTAAATTTTTCAAAGAAGGCCAAATGGCAAGAGACATGACCTTGTTTTTAGATGACGACGGCAAGGCTTATCATATTTATGCATCGGAGTATAATGCAACGCTGCACGTTGCGGAGCTGAACGAAAGCTATACGCGGCACAGCGGCAGGTATGCCCGCTTTTTTGTGGGAAGGTTTATGGAGGCGCCGGCTATCTGCAAATACAATGGCGCTTATTATCTGGTGATGAGCGGCACTACCGGCTGGAACCCCAATCCCGCAAGAGGTGCGGTTGCGCCTTCCATCTGGGGGCCATGGAAAGAAACAGGCAACCCCTGTATGAACGAAGATTCTGCCACCACCTACCACTCGCAAGGAACGTTTATTCTGCCGGTGGCCGGTAAAAAGAACGCCTTTATATTTCTCGCCGACCGGTGGAACGCGGAGAATGCTATTGACGGCAGGTATGTATGGCTGCCGGTGAAGTTCGACAATGGTAATCTGCAATTGCCTTTCTATAAGCAGTGGACACTTGATGTATTTGACAGGAAATAGTTTTCCGTCTTCATCTTATGACCAAAGCGGTGCAACAAACAATGTTTTTTTCGCACTAAGAGAAGGAAAAATTTTTTATTCTGAACTATGAGATTTCACAACATCATATTAGTGTTTCTTTTCGTTGTAGCAGCAAGTAACGTTAACGCGCAATCAACGATTGTTGAAGGCACAACAGCTACTGTGCAATCGCCTGATAAAAATCTGAGAGCAACTTTTTATCAGAAGAAAGAGGCAACCGGTAGCCGGACGATGTACTATACGGTCCGCTACAAAAGCAAGGAAGTCATTAAAGAATCCGCATTGGATATTCTTTTGGACAATCGCCTTTCAGAAAGCGCTATGGCTTTGAAAGTGGATACACTTTCCAGGTGGACATCAAACCTGACAGTAAAAAATATAAGCAGTTTTAGCAAGGATACATCCTGGAAGCCTGTTGTTGGCGAACGTTCTCTTATCCGGGAAAACTACAATGCCATTTCCATCGAGACGATAAAAGAGGATAACGTTATCTATAAGATGAATGTGGAGATGCGTGCCTACAACGAAGGCATTGCCATTCGTTACTTCTTTCCCGAAAATGAAAAAGGAACTTATTACCGTGTAACTGCAGAGAACACTGAATTTTCGTTGCCAGAAGGAACAAAGGCATGGCATGCGCTCTGGGCACAAGCAAAGTATAATAATTTGGCGCTAAGCAACTGGCCCAATGAAACAGAACGCCCATTAACATTAAAACTGCCGAACGGCTTGTATGCCTGTCTTGCAGAAGCGCAGATGGTTGACTATGCACGAACAAAATTCAAACTAAGCGAAACAAAGCCTAACACCATCGTTACCTCTCTGTACACGCCTACCGATTTGATTTCTCCGTTTGGTACACCCTGGCGGGTGGTTATGGTGGCAGAAAAGGCAAGCGATTTAATTCAGAACAACGACATCATTTTAAATCTGAATGAGCCGTCAAAAATCAAAGATGTCAGTTGGATAAAGCCAGGAAAAATTATGCGGGTGATGACGCAAACCACCGCCGACGCAAAAGAGAACATTGACTTTGCGGCGAAGCATCATTTGCAATACATCCTGTTTGACTGGAAGTGGTACGGCCCTGCCTTCAGCTTTTCATCAGATGCGACAAAAGTGGCTATTCCCGATTTCGATCTGCCAGCAATCATTCAATATGCAAAGGAAAAAGGCATCGGCGTTTGGTTGTATGCTAATCTGCAGGCGCTGGTATCACAATCAGATTCTTTGTTCCGGATCTATCAGCAGTGGGGCGTGAAAGGTGTGAAGTTTGGCTTTGTGCAGGTAGGTTCGCACCGCTGGACAACATGGATTGAAGAGATGTTTAAAAAAGCAGCAGAAAATAAAGTGATGGTGAATGTGCACGATGACTGGCGCCCTACCGGCGAACAAAGAACATGGCCTAACCTGATGACGGCAGAGGGCATTCGCGGTAACGAAGAAATGCCAGATGCCACACACAACACCATTCTGCCTTTTACAAGGTGTATTGCAGGCGCTTCGGATTATACCATTTGTTACTACGACAAACGCATTAAAACCACACATGCGCATCAGTTGGCATTGGCCGCCATCTACTACAGCCCTATTCAAACCTTATACTGGTACGATAAGCCCTCTTTTTCCGGTAACGAACCGGAGTTGGAATTTTGGGATAACATCCCCGCAACCTGGGATGAAACAAAAGTGTTAGCAGGTGAGCCGGGACAATTCATCACCACCGCAAGAAGGAGCGGTAACGATTGGTTTGTTGGTGCCATCACCAATACTGATGCAAGAACATTGAAACTGTTATTTGATTTTTTACCAAAGGGAAAGCGATACCGCGCAACTGTTTATGCAGACGACTTAACAACGGCAACCAAAACAAAAGTGAAGCTGCAGCAAATAAAAGTAAATTCGTCAACAGTGTTAAACGTTAAGCTAATGCCTTCCGGTGGACAAGCAATTTGGATAAGGCCGGAGAAAGAGAATTGACTTTCTACAAATCATAAAGCATTTTTTATGCATGTACAAGCAGAAACAAGTATCCGTTCAACACCGGAAACCGCACAAGCAAAATCGTCCTATCCGCTCGGTATTGCACTCATTGCGGCACTTGCCGGTTTCATCTTCGGCTTTGATACGGTTGTTATTTCAGGCGCCAATCAGCCCATAAAAGACCTCTGGCATACTACAGAAATTTCTCCCTGGTTTCATGGGTTCTTTATTATGTCGATGGCTTTGTGGGGAACATTGGTCGGCGCCATTTTCGGCGGAGTGCCAACTGATAAATTCGGAAGAAAGAAAATTTTATTGTGGGTTGGAGTTTTTTTCAGCATTTCTGCAGTGGGTTCTGCACTAGCGCAGGATCCCTATACATTTTCGCTGTTTCGTTTCCTGGGCGGCATTGGCATTGGTGTATCGTCCGTTGCCGCACCAACCTATGTTTCTGAAATCTCCACTCCTGCTACACGAGGAAGATTGGTTGCCATGTATCAATTCAATATTGTATTTGGCATTTTAATCGCTTTCCTTTCCAATTATTTTTTAAAAGGTGTTGGAGGTGAAAACGACTGGCGGTGGATGCTGGGTGTGATGGCGGTTCCCTCCTTATTGTACACCGTGCTGGTGTTTGCCATTCCTGAAAGTCCACGCTGGCTGATTGCAAGAAAGAATGATGTTGATGGCGCCAAAAAGGTTTTTAAAAGGATAGGTGTTGCCAATGGCAATGAAGTGGTGGCATCTGTCCAAGCAGGTGTTATGCACGAACCGGATGCCGGCAATGCTTCCGGGTTTTTTAATAAGAAACACAGCAGGATTTTGTGGCTGGCATTTATGATTGCTTTTTTCAATCAATGGTCGGGCATCAATTTCATTTTATACTATGCTCCGGAAATTTTGGAAAGAGCCGGACTTGCTTCCGTTGATTCGTTGAAGAACTCCATTTTTATTGGCGGCACCAACCTTCTTTTTACCTTCGTTGGCTTGTATCTGATTGACAGGTTAGGAAGGAAAACACTGCTGGTTATCGGATCGTT
>DASVSM010000127.1:0-3389 GCA_036388115.1 Flavisolibacter sp. | reverse complement strand
GTGGAAACATTAAGCCAATACGCCATCGAGATTCTGCAGGATGAAGAAAAGCTGAAACAATTCAAAGCCGCTGCAACGGAACACGCCAATACATTTGATATTAAAAACATCATTCCGCTATACGAGAAACTGTATGAAAATGTATTGAGCGGGGAACTGGTGGATTGAAGCATTGGAAATAAGCAACAGACAATCGGCAATAGCAGACAGCCTGCTATTCTCTTTGATTGCTTCATTGAAAAGTAAAAACACATTAATAAACACAGAAGGTGTTCTCCATGAGAACACCTTCTGTGTTTATTGTCAGTTGTTTATCGATCTATCGCAGCCAGGGACGTGGGTTTACATTTCTTTCACCAACCATCAGGTAAAAATCCACCTGGCCGCCCGAACCATCATCGGCACCAGCAGCACGGCCAATAGCCTGACCGGTTCTAACACTTTCACCTCTGCTCACAGAAGCCGACGCAAGTGTATAACCTGTAAAATAACTTCCGTGTTTGATCAGAACAAACATTCCTTCTCCTGTATTGGTTACTCCGCTTACTTCTCCATCAAAGACGGCTTTTACGGGAACGCCAGCGGAAGGCGTAGAAATGGAAATACAAGGGTTGTCCAGCGTCAGGTTGTCAACTTTATAAGCGCCAAAGGGTATGCTCATATAACCATTGTCAACAGGCCAGGGTAGCTTTCCCCTGTTAGCGTTGAAGGATGCGGCCAAGGAGGTTTCTTTTGCGTTTAGGTAAATGGCCTGTTTCTTAGGCGCACTTGGCGTTGTTACAGCGCCTGTGCTGGTATTGTTATTTTTTACAACAGGATTGTTTTTTGTCCTTTCCTTTTCAGCGGCAAGCCTTCTTGCTTCTTCTTCTTTTTCTCTTTTTCTTGCTTCGGCAATTTCCCGGCGGATGATGGCAGATATCTGATTCTTCAATTCCCTGTCACGCTTCTTTTTTGTAGCCATTTGTTTAGACAGATCGTTTACCTGTGATTTTAATTTAGCAACCACCTGGTCTTTTTCTTTCTTTTGTCCTTCCAGTTCATTTAACTGTGCCCGCTGGTTTTGCAGTGCCGATTGTTTTTGATTGGATTTTCCCAACAACTGCTGTTTGCGCTGTTCTATCAGTGCCTGCGTTTGTTTGATCGTTTCTACCTTTTTTTCATTGTAAGCCCGATAGGACTTTAAATAAGTCACCCGGCGCAAGGCATCGTTAAAGCTATTGGCGGAAAAAATGAAGTTCAGATAGCTATAGCTGTTACTGTTCTTATAAGTGTATACAACGCTACGGGCATATTCCGATTTCAGAGTATCCAACTGGCGTTGCAGCCTGGTGAGTTCCACGTTGCTTAAGTAGATATCATCGCTTAGCAATTTGACCTCGTTATTGATGTTGGAAATATATTTTTCCTGTAATTGCATTTTGTTCTGCAACATCGTAAGCTGACCGATGGTAGCCTTTTGCTGCCCCTTTACTTTGTTATAGGTGGCCTGGATTTCCTGCAATTCTTTTTGCAGTTGCTGGCGTTCTTTTTCCATTTTGGCTTTGTCCTGTGCAAAGCCTGTGGATATAATTAAAACACCAATAAAAAGGAATACTAGTTTTTTCATCTGAACGATTTTTTTGAATAAGGCGGTCCTGATTTTCACAATTTTCAGGTTACAATCCCCTTTCCCCAGGATGAATGTTGAAAACGTTATTCTGCCGGATAAATTTTACTCCCGTTTATAATTTTTGGGAATGGAAAACGGGAAGGTCACTTCGCTGTCAAAATTATAATTCTTGAAATCAAGCTTGATTTCAAGCCGGTTTCTTTCCGAAACAACAATTTGGCGTTTGGTTGAAAAAGAAAGGCCTTTATCCGTTTCATATTCCCCATATGATAAATCGGCCGTACGGTTTCGAAACGGATCGACATCTGTTAGTTTACTGTGCACGACAGTGTGTGTAACCCCGTTCAATGTCAGCAGGTTTTTAAACAAACTACCGAGACTGAACACCGTAATAAGACCATTGCCGGATGAATAACGGGTAACATTGGAATCAACATATACCGGGTTGCCGATAATCAAATTCTGAAGTGTATTGAGGTCAAGTGGCAAGGATGTGGTTTCCTGTAAAAATCCAATACCCCTGATAGCGTATGTTTTCTCCAGCTTGTTCAAAAATTTCACCGAATCCTTGGTAATGAGGAGACGCAATCCTTCAATGCTTAAAAGGGTGGCATTGAGTGAAATCCAGATCGCACTGTCTTTGTACATCCGGATGTTTGCATTGACGTCATGGCTTTTACCATCGGCACCTTTGTAATCTACGTCTACTTTGGCTGTGAAGGTGGTAAAATTGATGCGGTTTTTTCTTACCTGCTCCAGTGTGGTGCGAATAAGCCGGAGGGTGTCTGTTTTTGGCGTATCAGGTACGGCCACCCTTATGGCCGTAGTTGTATCCTTTCTGCCAACAGCCCTTCCAATCGTTCGGGACGAACGACAGGAGGCCAGTAAGCCAATTATCATCATTGCCAATAAAATTTGCCTCATGTTCATTATTTTCCTGTTGATCCAAATCCGCCATTGTTACGGGCCGTTTCTTCTAAAATTTCTACTTGCTGCCAGGCTGCTTTTTCAATTTTCTGGATTACCAATTGTGCAATCCGTTCGCCGGGTTCTATGAGTTGTACATCAGCTGAAAGGTTTACTAAAACGATCTTAATTTCTCCACGATAATCGCTGTCCACTGTGCCGGGGGAATTAAGACAGGTAATGCCTTGCTTGATAGCCAAACCGCTGCGTGGGCGGACCTGCGCTTCATACCCTTGCGGTAATTCGATGTGTAAACCGGTTGGCACCAGGCAGCGCTCTAATGATCTCAGTTGTATTGATTCGGTAATATTCGCCCGCAAGTCCATTCCCGAAGAACCTTCCGTAGCATATTGCGGCAGTGGAAAAGGAGAATGGTTGATAATCTTCAGCAGCAGGCTCATTCTACCAAAGATAAAAGACAGGTAAATGAAAGATGTTAAATAGTTTGCAATAAAACCGTTGCATAGGCCATCAGCCCTTCTTGGCGGCCCACAAAGCCCATTCGTTCGGTAGTGGTGGCTTTTATAGAAACGTCGTTGGGAGTAAGCTGACAAATAGATGCAATGGTTGCCTGCATATCCGGCACGTAAGGTTTGATCTTTGGTTTTTCCAGGCAAAGCGTGCTGTCAATATTGATAATGGAATATCCTTTTTTATGAATTAGATCAACAGTGCATTGCAAAAGAATTTTACTGTCGATGTTTTTATAGGTGGCATCCGTATCCGGAAAGTGAACGCCAATGTCGCCTAAGCAGGCAGCTCCCAACAGGGCATCACAAATAGCATGAAGCAATACATCGGCATCACTGTGCCC
>DASVSM010000126.1:0-12650 GCA_036388115.1 Flavisolibacter sp. | reverse complement strand
CAATGGACAGCGAATGTTTGTAAAGCATTAGCGTCAATCCACCTTTTTTGACTGCCCAGGGAGCTCCTTTACGTTTCGGGTCGGGTTCGCGGTCCACTTCTTCTTTTTCTTTTTCCGGATCTTTTGATTCAGAAGAACCTTTCTGGTATAAGAAGATGGTAAGAACAACATAAAGCCCCATTTGAAAAAATTCGCTTTCCCAGTTTTCAAAGGTTGTTTCCAGGAAATGGCCCGACGTAAAATATTGAGACATGGTTAATTGCCGTCCACCTTCTTCTTTCATTTCCTGGTTATGTTGTTTTAACCCGGTGATGGCCTGGCCAATGATTGTAATAAGGAAAAGGGCAAAAAATACAAGGGACAGACTGTTATACTTGAGCCACTTCATGCTGCTTGTTTAAATGGATGTGGTTAAAAAACTGTTCCAGAACCTCACCTGAGCGGCCTCACCCCGACCCTCTCCGCTCGGAGAGGGCCACCAAAGGCACAGATACTGGCTTACGCAATTTTTCATTTCACGTTTCAATCATTCATAAATCACAATTAGTAGTCGCTATTTGGGTCTTACTGCGCCTTATTCCGTGTTAGCTGAATGAATCTATCTTCTGTAATAAAGGCTAAACGGAATAGAGCGCCGGCAGTAGCGTGCATGATAGGCATCAAAGAAAACTATACCTTGAGATAGTGTAGTGAAGTAATAAACGAAAGAGAAGAACTGCTCACGGAGTGAAAGGTATTAACGTGTAATGACTGGTTGTTGTGCGATGGCACGGCTGCATACGCGGAGCGATTATGACAGCCTTGAACTTTGGGCTCCACCTTTTGTTTCAAGACAAAAGGTGGAAGAAGAATAACCGAAACCTGTAAGAAATAAACTACCTTAAACTACTTCACCTTCCAAATCATAATCATACGCCTTGGAAATCTTCACCTGCACAAACTCACCAGGCTGCAATTTCCTATCTGACTGAATAATAACTTCATTATCCACTTCCACACTATCAAATTCTGTTCTTCCCAAATAACGGCCGGCTTCTTTTTTATCAACCAACACCTTAAAGGTCCGGCCAATCTTTTCCTGGTTCTTTTCATAGCTGATCTCCTGCTGAACCGCCATAATATCCTCTGCACGGCGCTGCTTTTCTTCCGCAGGAACATCATCAATCAAATCGTACGCAGATGTACTCTCTTCGTGCGAGTAGGTAAAGATCCCAACACGATCGAACCGCTGTCTTTCCAAAAAGCCTTTTAATTCTTCCACATCATCCAGCGTTTCTCCCGGGAAGCCAGTGATCAACGTTGTTCGCAAACAAATACCGGGAACAGTTTCGCGAATGCCAACAATCAAGTCTTCCATCTCCGCCCTTGTGATCTGGCGGCGCATTGCTTTCAGCATATTATCGGCAGCGTGTTGCAAAGGCATATCAAGGTAATTGCAAATATTTTCCCTTTCTTTCATCACTTCCAATATCTCCATCGGGAACTTATGTGGATACGCATAATGCAAACGGATCCATTCAATGCCCGGCACATCGCTTAACCGTTTCAACAAATCAGGCAGCATGCGTTTCTTATACAGGTCCAGCCCGTAATACGTCAGTTCCTGGGCAATCAACATGATCTCTTTCACACCGCGCCTGGCCAGTGTTTCTGCTTCCCTTACCAAGTCTTCGATGGAACGGCTTACATGGTTTCCACGCATCAGGGGAATGGCGCAAAAAGCACAGGTGCGGTTACAGCCTTCTGCAATTTTCATATAGGCGTAATGTTGCGGTGTTGCCAGCAACCGTTCGCCAATCAGTTCCGCCTTATAGTCAACGTCAAATCTTTTTAAGATCAGCGGCATTTCCATCGTTCCAAACCAGGCATCCACTTCCGGAATGCTTTGTTCCAGGTCGTCGCGGTAGCGCTGACTCAAACAGCCTGTCACATATACTTTGTCAAGCCTGCCCTTCTGTTTCAGGTTCACCTGCTCTAAAATAGTATTGATGCTTTCTTCCTTTGCCTTGTCAATAAAGCCACAAGTATTTACCACCACTATGTTATGGTCACGCTTTGCACTTTCATGCACCACATCAATTTCGGCAGCACGTAACTGGCCGCTCAGCACCTCGCTGTCCACCATGTTTTTACTGCAACCCAGTGTAATGATGTTGACCTTGTCTTTTTTCAGCGTTCTTGCCTTCATCGTTTCCGGTAAATTTGAGGCGCGAAAGTAGCTCTATTTGCCCGGAGAGGCTGTTTAGGATTTGGTAAATGAAAGGGGTTGAAGAGCGACACCAGGCAGATTGCAGTTTTATTGATCATTGCGGACGGGTAAACTATTTGTGAAAGGCGTCATTGAACAAAATGGATCAGACATGAAATTGACAAGACTTTTTAAAGGCTTTTTTGACAGTGAAAAGATCGGCGGCGTATTGTTGCTTCTTTGCACGATTGTTTCGCTGGTTATTGCCAACTCCGGTTTTGGCGAAACTTACACCCATTTCTGGCACCTTAAAGCAGATCTTTCCTTCGGAGGTCTGCGACTTGACTATACGGTTGAGCAATGGATCAATGATGGGCTGATGACCATCTTTTTCCTGCTGGTGGGATTGGAAATTGAACGGGAACTCTACACGGGTGAATTATCGTCTTTTTCCAATGCCGTTCTTCCGGTGATAGCGGCTGCGGGGGGCATGATCGTTCCCGCTCTCATTCATTATGCTTTTAACGCCGGAACTCCCACACAGAGCGGCTTTGGTGTACCCATGGCAACCGACATTGCATTTGCTCTGGGCATGCTGGCACTGGCGGGAAACCGCGTGCCTTACTCGCTGAAAATTTTTCTGACGGCACTTGCTATTATTGATGATATCGGCGCCATCCTGGTAATTGCTGTTTTTTATAACACAGGAATTGCATGGCTTTATCTCGGCATTTCTGCAGGTATCCTGGCCGCCCTGTATGTATTAAGCAGACTGGGCGTGAACCGGCTTATTTTTTACCTGTTGCCCGGATTGGTTTTGTGGTACTGCATGATGCAGTCAGGTGTTCATCCTACCATCGCTGGTGTATTGCTGGCCTTTGTGATTCCGTTTTCCGGTGACAATGAAAGCACGGCATCGTACCGGTTGCAACATGCCTTGCACAAACCTGTCGCCTATTTTATTGTTCCGCTGTTTGCTCTTGCCAATACCGGTATTATTTTAAAAGAGGGATGGATTTCCGAAATCACAACCTCGAACAGCCTTGGCATTATTGCCGGGCTGCTGCTGGGGAAACCAATTGGGATCATGCTGTTTTGCTGGGTATTGGTAAAAACAACAAGGGTAATGCTGCCGGCAAATGTTCAATGGAAAAACCTGTTAGGTGCGGCCGTGCTGGCAGGAATTGGTTTTACCATGTCGATCTTTATTTCCAACCTGGCTTTTACCAATGTGCAGTTGGTGAGCTATGCAAAAGTATCTGTGCTGATAGCTTCCTTAACGGCAACAGTTATAGGACTGCTCATCCTGTTCAATACAAAAAGAGCAGCAGTAGAAGGAGAAGGATAAGGGTACGAATACGGGCCGAACGATTTAGCCAAGATTTCTGATCCAGTTTACAACCTCATCTTTGGTCTTGCCTAATTTTGTTTGCAGGCGTCCAAAAAACTCATCGTCTTTTCCTTCTTCCCATCTTACATCATCATCCGTCAAGTCACCATGTGCCTGCTTTGCTTTTCCTTTTAATTCATTCCATCTGCCTTTCATTTCTAAATTATCCATAACAAAGATTTTAGCCTACCGGTAAAAAAGCTGTGCCATGAGAGGAATGTAGAATACAGTATGCGGAATTCGTAGTACAGGGAAAATCCCATAGTAATGATCAACTGTTTTCCGGCAACATTACATTCACAATACCGGGCAGAATGCGGGCATTCAACATGGCAATTTTCCCCTGGTACTCACCATCCACCTGGAACGGCGCTTTTTGCTGAAACCGCAGGGAGACATTTTTTGTGCGGAATACTTCAATTTTTTGGGGATTGAAATTTTTTCTCGCGGTCACCGCTTTAAAAATTTCAATCACGTTTATTTTACGGACAACAACAATATCGAACTCGCCGTCTGATACATCGCCATGCGGATTAATAACAGCGCCGGTACCATACTTTTCCGCATTGGCCAGCACCACCATATAAGCCTTTCGTTTGACCGTTTCATTATCGGTTGTGATAGTGACCCGCATTTTGCGTTTGTTCCAGAGCATTTTTAAAAGCGACCGGGCATAACCCCACATGCCTCTTTTTTTGGAAGCGTCGAAATACTTTACCAGCAGGGCGTTCAGGCCAATATCACTCAGGTGGAAACACAGCTCTTCTTCATTGATCTTAATGGCGTCCACTTTCCCTTCGCGGCCATTGAGGATGATTTTTATTGCTTCGTTTACATCTGCCGGAATGCCCAGTTCCCTGGCCAGCCCATTTGCTGAACCGGCAGGAATAATACCCAGGCACATCGTAGTTTCTTTTACAATTCCGGCCACCATCTTTACCGTTCCATCGCCGCCAATAGCTACCACCTTGTCAGGACCAAAACGTTCAATATGGTGAATAATAGACGCCTTGTCGTTCTGCCCGGCCTGAATATAGAATTCAATGCCATAGGTCGAGTCTTTGAAGAACTCGCGGATGGCAGTCTCCCAGTCTTTTTTTTCCTTTCCGCCGGCGATGGGATTGACGACAAATAATATCTTACCGCTGTTGTGCATGTTTCTTGTATAAGCCTTCTCTATGCAAACAACCGACCATAAGGAAGAGGCGGATAAACGGTCATGGAAAGAACGATTGTTAAACTGGTTTCGCCTGACGGCGCAGCCAACGGTGAAAGTGTATCATGGCTACGGCCACGAAAATAAAATGACGGTTTTCGGGCATGTTTTTAAACTCAGTCCATTTCCACGAAAGCAATACAGGCAGAGTTTTTTGCGAAACACCCTGGCCTTGTTGCGCCTCTTTCTGGTTACGCCATACAGCAACATAGAAGTGCAACTGGAATGGAAAGGGAATACCTATTCTGCCACCACCGATACCGATGGTTTTTTCAGGTTCGAATGGGATGATTCCGATCCGTTTGACAAGGGCTGGATACCGGTGAAAGTGAATGCTGTACAGCAAACGACGATCATTGCCAGTGCTACCGGCCGTATTTATATTCCCCATCAAACGCAGTACGTTATCATATCGGATATTGATGATACATTTCTTATTTCGCACTCGGCCAATATGCGCAAACGTTTGCTCGTGCTGTTTACCCAAAACGCCCGGACAAGGCGGCCATTTGAAGGTGTGGTCAGGCATTACCAGTTGTTGGCGAAAAGTAATACCACAGAGGATGCGCCGAATCCCTTCTTTTATGTGAGCAGCAGCGAGTGGAATTTGTACGAATACATTTTAGAGTTTACAGCAGTGAACCGTATTCCAAACGGAACTTTCCTGTTGAGCCAGCTCAAAAGTTTTTCGGAGTTATTAAAAACCGGGCAAAACCATCATGGGACAAAATTTACCCGCATTGTACGGATCATGCAGGCCTTTCCAAATCAACGGGTGATTTTGCTTGGCGACAGCTCACAACAGGACCCTTACATCTACGAATCCATTGTAAAGCACTATCCCAAACAGGTGCATGCGGTTTACATCCGTGATGTTTTTGAACGGAACTACCAAAAAGTGCGGGAAGTATTAAACAAAATAGAAGCAGCCGGAGTACCCTGCCATCTTTTTAAGGAAAGCAAGGATGCCATTTTACATTCTGTAAAGATTGGTTTGATTTCGCCCGCCGATGCCGAAGAGAAGCTGGCCATACCGAAAGCGGAAGCCATCAAAATGGCATAATGTTTTTACAACTCTGCTTACAAACGGATTTATATGGAAAAGAATCTTCAGAGCAAAGAAGCCTTGGAAAAATTCACGAAGCTGGTAAAGGAAATTAATATCTGCATGTTCATTACGAACAATAATTCCGACGAACAAACTCATACACGGCCAATGGCTACCATTGAAGTGGAAGAAGATGGAACGCTATGGTTTTTTACAGATGTGAGATCATTAAAAGTAGATGAAGTACAAAAAGAGCAGGAAGTGCACCTGACCTATGCACACCCCGGCAAGGAAAGCTATCTGGATGTTTGGGGCGGCTCAACCGTTTTGACAGACAGGCAATTGATCAAAGAGAAATGGTCGCCGGTGGTAAAAGCCTATTTTCCAAACGGTGCGGACGATCCAAACCTCGCTCTGTTGAAAGTCACGCCACATGATTGCTATTACTGGGAATCCGAAACAGGCAAGATGGTACAGTTTTTCAAAATGGCTGTTGCAGCCGCTACCGGTCAGCCAAAAGTAGCCGAAAGCGCAACAGGTAGATTATCGATCTGATATGATTGAACCAAAAGAAACCATACCGGAACACAACGATGGCGTAGATGTGAATGTAGAAGACAGTATTGCCCTGGTATCCGAGGAGGACGCCAGGGCTTTCTTCCGGATAGTAAAAGACCGCTTACTGAAAGTAAACCAGTGGAAAGAATGGGCTGGCGCTTTAAGTGCCGGCTTTCAGTTAACCAATGAGCAGGGGCAGGAAATTGATGAACTGCCCAGGAAAGGAGCTTATTTCAAGATCAACATTCCCGCACCAGGCATTGTTACCGGTGAAGGCTATGACTGGGTGCAGATTGAAGAAGTAAAAGAAGAAGCAGAAAAGGATAGCGAGTATATAGCCATTCGGGTGAGGCCAGCACCAAGCCCGGTAAACGAAAACCGTGATGTGGCGCATTTTTATACGGATGAAGCAACGTCCAATTTCATTGTGAGACGGGATGGAACAAAAGTTACTGCCGGTGTTTATGGAAGAAATGAAAAACCAAACGTAAAAGAAGCCGATACTCTCATTGATAAAATCAGGAATGCGGTGGTTGGCGCAGGAGGGGTAAGCGGTTTTTCGAAATTGCAATGGAAGGCATTGGTGAGCGGCTTGCTGGAGAAAAAGTAAGTTGATGCGCCTATTGGAATGCAGAAGCCACAGATCATTTCTTCAGAAACAAAAGAATAAAGCCAAACGTAGCGGCAATCTGACCGATCCAAAAAATAAACATCCATTTAATCAGTTCAGATTTTGTTTCAGCAAGTCCTTCTTTGGTTGCTAAAACACTTGTCTTGTCGGCTATGTCAGACTTTATCTTCTCTTCAATATAAGCGGTGAGATTTTCGACAGTTTCCTTACCGACTTTGGCAGAGAGCAAGTCATACAATTTTGTAAGGGAGATGATACTCATATTCCAAGGTGAAAACAAATATACAAAATTCAGATAGCTGTTGCCGGGCACCCGTGGCTCACTAAAGCTTCCTAATAAATTTTTAAACCAGTTCTTTCAACTTCTCCACTACCCTGTCCACTTCATCTTTTGTATTGTACTTGCTGAAAGAAAAACGAATCGTTGTGCAATCAGTAATCCGTTGCAAAGCCCTGATGACATGCGAACCTGCATCGGCACCACTGCTGCAAGCGCTTCCACCCGAAACACAAATGTTAGCCATGTCAAGGCTCATTAAAAGAAAATCACTTTTTTCCGTTTTGGGAAAGCAAACGCTCAGCACCGTGTACAGCGAGTCAATACTGTCATTGAAGCCAACACCAGGGACCGTTGCAACCAACCTTTCCTTCATGTAGGCTTTCAACTCTTTGATATAGGTAGATTCCTTTTCGTAATTACGTACCGCAATTTCCAATGCTTTTGCAAAGCCTACAATGCCATAAACATTCTCTGTTCCGGCCCGCATATTTCGTTCCTGTCCGCCGCCAAAAATGAACGGTTTAATGTTAATCTCATCACTGACGTATAAAATCCCAACTCCTTTCGGCCCATGAAACTTATGACTGGCAGCAGAAATAAAATGAACTGGAATATCAGCAAGATTTACCTGGTAATGTCCTACCGTTTGCACGCAATCGGAATGAAAAATGGCGTTGTACCGCTTGCACATCTCTCCTACTTTTTTGATCTTCAACAGCACGCCGATTTCATTGTTGGCGTGCATCAAGGAAACAAGGCATTTTTTCCCTGCTTCGGTATGCGCTTTCAGCTGCTGCTCCAGGTCATCATAATCAACAAACCCTTCCGGTGTCAGCTTTACAAAAGAATGTGTGATTTGATGACATGAACAATAATGCTCAACTGTATGCAATACTGCGTGATGCTCTATTGGCGAAGAGATGATATGGGTACAACCCAGGTCACGGATAGAAGCGGCAATAGCTGTGTTGTTGCTTTCGGTGCCGCCGCTTGTAAAGAAAATATTGGCTGGCCTTGTACCAAGAATTTTTGCAACTGATTTTCGGGAGTTTTCAATAGCCAGCCTTGTTTCTCGTCCGTATGAGTAGATGGATGATGGGTTCCCAAAATGATCGGTCAGGTAGGGCAGCATGGCTTCCAATACCTCTTTGTCAAGCGGCGTAGTGGCAGCATTGTCAAAATAGATACGTAGTCCCCCTGCTCCCCGTCGGCTGACGGGGAGACTTAGGTCATTGCTTTCTTTTGTTGATGTACCTGTCATTAAGGATAATGTGTTCAGTTAAAAAACAATTTAAAGAACAATCTCAAGAGATCAAATTGACTGCTTAAGGTCTCTACCACCTAAGTCTCTCCGCCAGTGGCAGAGAACAGAGGCATTTAACTCTTTAGTTCTTTAATATCTGCCATCAATCGTTTTGCAATGTTATTTGCCGTTGTTTCAAAATTGCTTTCCGCGTAAATGCGAATGATGGGCTCCGTGTTGGAAGTGCGCAGATGCACCCAATCGGTATCAAATTCAATCTTTAATCCGTCTTCCGTGTTGATGGGATTGTTCTTGTACCTTTTCTTAATCTCATCGAAAATAGCCGGTACATTAACACCGGTTTCCAGTTCAAGTTTATTCTTCGAAATGAAATAATCTGGATAGTTACCACGGAAAGATTTTAAGCCCTTGGCATGCGCCGCAAAATGTGAGAGGAACAGCGCAATACCGATCAATGCGTCGCGGCCATAATGAAAGTCCGGAACAATGATGCCACCATTGCCTTCACCGCCAATCACGGCATTTACAGCTTTCATCTTCGTAACGACATTCACTTCGCCTACGGCTGATGGATGATACTCGCCACCTCTTTTCTGTGTGATTTCTTTCAGCGCTTTGGTGCTGCTCATGTTACTCACCGTGTTACCCACCTTATTACTTAGTATATAGTCGGCTACAGCAACTAACGTATATTCCTCGCCGAACATACTTCCATCCTCGCACACAAAACAAAGGCGATCAACATCCGGATCAACGGCAATTCCGAAATCTGCATTTTGCTTAACCACTTCATTGCTTAACGTAGTCAGGTGTTCCGGGAGTGGTTCAGGATTGTGGGCAAACTTTCCATTCACTTCTCCATTGATCACGATGACATTTTCAATTCCCAGTGCATTCAGAAGTGGCGGAACAAATAAGGCACCCGTTGAATTGATGCAGTCAACAACGACTTTAAAGCCTCTTTTTTCGATGGCCTCCTTATTAACCAGCGGATACTGTAAAACAAGATCAATATGCTTCTGCAGATACGAGTTATCTGAAGTAACCTTTCCCAATTTATCAACAAGAGCAAAGCTGATATCTTCTTTTTGTGCACGGCTCAATACTTCCGCACCGATAGCTGCACTGATAAACTCGCCTTCTTTGTTCAATAGTTTCAGGGCGTTCCACTCTCTGGGATTGTGGCTTGCTGTAAGAATGATCCCGCCGTCGGCACCTTCGGCTTTTGTGGCTATTTCAACGGTTGGGGTTGTTGACAAACCAAGATCAATTACCTGAATTCCCAGGCTCACCAGTGTTGATATGACAAGGCTGCTTACCATCTCCCCGCTGATACGTCCATCTCTCCCCACAACAATTTTTGCCGGAATATTTTTATCATCACGATTTTCGGAAATAATACTGCCGAATGCAGCGGAAAACTTTACCACGTCGATTGCCGTTAAGGACTCACCAGGTTTGCCACCGATGGTTCCCCTGATGCCGGAGATACTCTTGATCAATGCCACAGAACAAAAATTTAGGGTGGCAAAAATACGGAAAAGAACCTCACCCTGACCCTATCCAACTTCGTTGGAGAGTGTCAGGGTGAGGTCCTTACTTTTGTGAAAAATTGGCAATGGCTGTACAGGAATGGTATAAAGACTGGTTCAACTCATCGTACTACCACAAACTGTATTTTGAACGCGATGAAACAGAGGCCCAGCGCTTTATTTCCAAATTAGTTGATCATTTGCAGCCACCACCCGAAAGCCGGATGCTGGACATTGCCTGCGGCCGCGGACGCCACTCTCGTTTTCTTGCCTCCAAAGGTTTTGATGTCACTGGGATTGATATTTCGTTTGATTCAATTGCTTTTGCCAAACAATCAGAAACCGAGAACCTGCATTTTTACCAGCACGACATGCGGCTGCCTTCCTGGATCAATTACTTTGATTATGCGTTTAATTTTTTTACTTCATTTGGCTATTTTAATACACGCAGGGAACATGACGATGCGGTAAGAACGATTGCGCAAAGCGTAAAGGCCAATGGCATTTTGCTGTTTGATTACCTGAACGTGCATTATGTGGAAGAAAGGCTGGTACACAACGAAGTAAAAAAGATCGGGGATACGGAATACGAAATTCACCGCTGGCATGATGAGAGCTTTTTCTACAAACGTATCGTTGTAAGAGATCCCGCACTTGTCCAACCGATTGACTACACAGAAAAGGTGGCTAAGTTCAGTTTAGGTGATTTTACCGATATGCTCTCGTTTCAAAAAATGCAGGTCACAGAAGTATTTGGTGATTATGAGTTGAATAATTATGATGTAAGGAAGACGCCCAGGCTGATTGTGATTGCAAAGAAAATCCCCCTGTCCCCCGCCTGAGGCGGGGAGACTTAGATCTGTCAGGCTTTTCGTGTTCTGGCTGTTTCAAAGAAAAATGATAATGAAGTATAATCGCTCAATAGAATTACAACGCGTACAAGAGTCCGCCGGCTGGCTGGAGTAAAGCTTCATTGAAAGATAAAAGCTGGTTACATAATAACCAGCTATTTCTTTTATGGTAACTGAAAGAAGTAAAATTTCTACAACCTAAGTCTCCCCTTTAGGGGGACAGGGGGACTTGCTTATTATTCATCAACATCCATCTCGCCGTTTCCAAATACCCCGACGCGACAACACTTAACCTTCTCTGTGCAGAATCCATTTGTTGCTTTGAATAAACAGTCTTTTTATTCAGCAACTGGATTTTCTCCCGTTCAAACAGGATATTCTTTGTAAAGTAAAAGTCATCTGTCACCAGCCCGATTTCTCCTTCATCGTGACGGATAAAAAAAGCACTGTGATTGTTATGCCTGTTTACCACATCTCTTCCCAACGTGCTGTTGGTATGCTTTTGCCCGGCTATGCCGGCAATAGTTGGCAACACATCAACCTGCGATACCACTTCGGTTCTTAATTGCACCGGCAGTTTACCCGGAGCATAGAACAACAGCGGCACATGCATCTCGGTCAGCCGGTTATCGGTCCATTCTTTTTGATAAATGGCCGTTGCATTGCCTGCAACGCCATGATCGCCTACAAACACAAACAGGGTATTATTGAAGTAAGGTTCTTTCCTGGCCTTCTCCATGAACTTTTCCACGCTGTAATCAAAATAGCGCATGGCGTTATACTGGGCAGCCGATTCAAAGCCATATTTTTCAAGTTCCATTTCATCGGGCTCCTTTCGGATAAAGTCTTTGTCTTCCTCAGCGATGGTGTAAGGCGGATGATTATCGGACGATTGGATAACGGCAAAGAATGGTTCCTTTTGCTGTGTAAAAAACTTATTGGCTTCCAGGAATAGGTTCTTATCGCTGATTCCCCATACATCAATCGGCTTGGAAACAAACGCCCCTTCTGTCACCATCTGCACACCGTTCACATTCTTCATCAACCCTTCAAAATTATTGAAGGCCGGGCTTCCGCCTAAAAAGTAAAGCTTGTTGTAGCCGTCAAAATTGTTGATGATCGTATGCTGGCTTTGCGAAGCTTCCGTACGGGTAGAAAACTTAGCCAACTGCACATCGGGAATACCGGTGATGGTGGCAAACATGCCTCTTGCCGTAGAAAAATGCGGTGTAAAACAGCGGTTGAATAAAATGCCGCTATCGGCAAGTTTTTTAAAGTATGGCGTCGTGTTCATGGGGTTACCGCTCATGCTTGTTCTGTACATGCTGAACGACTCGCAAACCACAAGTACGATGTTGGGTTTTGAGGAGAAATATTTTGATACCGGAACTTCCTCTTTTTTGTAAGTGCCTGCACTGGCATCCCAGCCCATCCATTCGCTTAAAGCCGGGTACAGGTCCTTTGCTTTGCCTTTGTCGAAATGAGGTTTGCGATTACCCAATGTTGAAAAGAAGGTTTGCAACGGATTTAGGGCAAGGTAACCACTAAAATCATTCTTCATCCGGAAGGCAGCATTCCATTGTAACGGCTGTGGGAAACCGCCATACACAAACAGTCCAAGCAGAACAATGGTGGCTAAAAACCATCTACGTTTGTATAAAATTCCTTTCCCCTGTGTTTTCAACGTCACGT
>DASVSM010000125.1:0-3627 GCA_036388115.1 Flavisolibacter sp. | reverse complement strand
TGCCGGCAAAAGCGGTGGTGCACGGGTGATTACCTACGTTAAAATACAAGCAAAACGAATTACGCTGTTAGACATTTATGATAAGTCGGAAAAAGAAACCATCACCGACAAAGAATTGGCAGATTTATTAAAAAAGGCGGAGGAATAATGTATCGCTTATTACGTGAAATTTTATTTCTGCTCCCGGCCGAAGCTGCGCATTATTTTTCCATGAATTGCCTGAAAGCTTTATGCGCCGTTGGCTTTGTCAGAAACTTGTTGCAAAAGAGGTTTAGTCACCATTCACCACTCACCACGCAACTGTTTGGCCTCAGTTTTAAAAACCTGGTTGGTCTCGGCGCCGGCTTCGACAAGAATGCAAAGTATTTACGGGAACTGGAAACATTGGGCTTTGGCTTTATCGAAATAGGAACCGTAACGCCACGACCCCAGACAGGGAATGATAAACCGCGGCTGTTTCGCTTGCCAAAAGATCAGGCACTGATCAACCGCATGGGCTTTAATAATGATGGTGTGGATGTGGTTACAAGCAGATTGAAGAAATGGCGGAACGAGCAACCGGCAATGAGCAATTCGCAATTGATAATTGCAGGCAACCACAAACTACAAACTACCAACCTTCTTATCGGCGGCAACATCGGCAAAAACAAAATAACCCCAAACGAGGAAGCATGGAAGGACTATGAAATCTGCTTTCGTGCTCTTCATCCCTATGTGGATTTCTTTGTTGTGAACGTCAGTTCTCCCAACACGCCTGGATTAAGAGAATTGCAGGAAAAAGAATCGCTTAGAAAGATTCTCACCCATCTGCAACAACTGAACAAAACCTTTACGCAGCAAAGACCAATTTTATTAAAGATTGCACCTGATCTAACGAATGAGCAAATTGATGACGTGATTTCATTAGCACAAGAAATTAATTTAGATGGTTTTGTAGCAACGAATACTACTATTTCCAGAGACGGTCTCCAAACTCCAAACACGGAACTCCAAACCATCGGCGCTGGTGGTTTAAGTGGAAAGCCGGTTGAAAAAAGAAGCACTGATGTTGTTCGCTATATCCATCAAAAAACAGCCGGAAGCATTCCTGTGATCGGCTCCGGCGGCATCTTTACAGCAGCCGATGCGGCCAACAAACTGGCGGCCGGTGCAACACTTGTTGAAGTGTGGACAGGCTTTATTTACGAGGGCCCGTTTATTGTCAGGCGCATCTCCAACGCATTGAAAACAGCAAGCACCCATCTGTAACTACTTTACTTTGACTTTTATCCGTCTTATCCTGAGCCAAATCTGCTAAATAAACATAGATTTGGCTCAGGATAATTCATTTATTCTGAGCCAAATCAGGCGAAAAAACATAGTTTTGGCTCAAGATAAATGAACATGCCACAAACTGAAATCATTGGGCGGCACCTGGAAAAAGCATTGCTGGACGAAGTAGTGCAGAGTACAACCGCAGAACTGGTGGCGGTGTATGGAAGACGGAGAGTTGGCAAAACCTACCTACTGCGCCACTATCTGAAACCTTACCTGGCATTTGAGTATTCAGGCATCCATAACATCAGTCCGGAACTGCAAATAGAAAAGTTCACTGCTGCTCTTTCAAAACAACTAAACCGGGAGGCACCGTTGGCTGCGCCGGCCGACTGGTTTGCTGCCTTTGATTTACTGGCATCGCTGTTGAAAAGAAAACTCCGCAAGCGGACCGTTGTTTTCCTTGATGAATTTCCCTGGATGCAGGCCCCTAAATCCAATTTTTTAGCTGCTTTTGAAAACTTCTGGAACACCTGGGCTGTTAATCAACCCAAACTTGTTGTGGTGCTCTGCGGCTCTGCGGCCGGCTGGATGATCCAGAACGTTATCCGCAACAAAGGAGGCCTGCACAACCGCATCACCCGCAAAATGATTTTACAGCCCTTTACGCTGGCAGAAACAGAGCTTTTTTTGCAAAGCAGGCAGGTAACCCTTAACCGTTATCAAATCATTCAACTCTATATGGCAATGGGCGGCATTCCGCATTACCTGAACGAGGCGAAGCCAGGCATGAGCGCCGCACAAATTATTGACAAAGCCTGCTTTGCTAAAACCGGTCTTTTAATTAACGAATTCACGGACTTATACCGTTCCCTTTTTGATGATGCCAGCCGGCATTTAAAAGTGGTGAGGGCTTTGGCGGCCAAACCAATGGGCCTTACCCGGAACCAACTTATTAAAGCATCAAAACTTCAATCTGGCGGAAGCACTACCCTGTTGCTGGAAGAACTGTCATCGGCAGGCTTTCTCACACCTTATGTTCCTTATGGTAAAAAAATCAAGGACACCATTTATAAACTCACCGACTCCTTCTCACTCTTCTATTTAAAATTTATGGAACCGGCCCGCAGCGGCGCTAAGGGAACATGGCAGCGTTTAAGCGATACGCCATCCTGGAAAAGCTGGAGCGGTTTTGCCTTTGAAACAACATGCCTGAAACATGTACCCGCTATTAAAATCGCCTTGGGCATACACGGTATTCATACCGAAGCCGCCATCTGGCGAGGCAAAAGCCAAACCGGCGGAGCCCAGATTGATCTTATCATTGACCGAAGGGATAATTGCATCAACCTTTGCGAAATAAAATTTTACGAAGCAGCTTTCAGTATCGACAAAAAATATGCGGTGGCCCTGCATCATAAAGTGATGGCTTTTAAAACTGAAACCAAAACCCGCAAGCAACTCTTCCTCACATTTATCAGTTGCATGGGCCTAGTACACAACGAGCATAGCCTTGGGCTTGTGACTGTGCAGCTAACAGCCGACAGCCTCTTTATTCCGTTTCAGGCAGAAGGTTAGCATAACTGGCTGTATGGATGCCCGTTTATGTAAACTATCGCAGTAAACAGAACGTCCCCGGAAAATGGGGACGTTCTGTTTATGAAGTAGGCTACATTACTGTTTGAGAAATTGTCCTTTTTGCTGAATCACACCGTCGGAAGCAACCACCCAATACGTGCCCCTCGAAAGCTTCTGTGTATTCAAAGTCATCGTGTTGCTGTTTCGTTTTGTTTCATTCAGTACCAGCCTGCCGGTTGCATCATAAACCTGAATCATCACGTTCCCTCCGTTGCCCCCAAAGGCAACATGTAAAATCGCATCCGCCGGTTGTGGATATAGTCTCAGGCCATTACTGACTGCATCACCAAAGAATACTTTCGCCACCGAAGAATAAACAGACGTGCCATTTCTATCCACTTGCTTCAGACGGTAATAGTTGATCCCTGCCAATGGCTGCGCATCAGTGAAATCATACGCATGTTCGCCATTGGTATTTTTGGCCTGCTCCTTTCCTATTGCCACAAAATCAAACCCGTTGCGGCTGCGTTCAATGATAAAATGCGATGTGTTGATTTCATTGACTGTTTTCCATTGAAGTTCTACTACATCGTTCCGGCGTTTGCCAGCAAAAGAAAGCCAGTGCAAAGGCAATACGCTGCAACCGCTGATGCTTCCGTTCACCTGGCTTACAACAACATCGTCCACATAATAATAAGCGGTATGCGATGTGATGGCGCAGCCGGAAAAGCTGCCTCCCGCCAATGCTGCGCTTGTGTCTGCTAAACGAACGGTATCTGTAGCGGCATTATTCCT
>DASVSM010000124.1:0-3392 GCA_036388115.1 Flavisolibacter sp. | reverse complement strand
TCGCCATTTACATCGGTATCCGCAATACCTTGCCACCAACCAGCCATTTTTCAAGACCAGTATTCCTTACTTCTGTAAAAGTATTGTTGACATAAGAGAATATCCTGGTTGGCATCCATTGGCCTGTAATAATAAATTCTTTCTTATCATCACCGGTCACATCATTCCATAGTGCACCTGTTACCATCCTAATGTTTGTTATTGTTGAAGGCGCCATTTCTTTAAAGTGACCCTGACCATTATTTTGATAAATGTAACTCTGTGGAATTTGCCCATAATTAAAAGGCACGCTTCTGCTTCCCACAAAAAGATCCTCATCTCCATCTCCATCATAATCATACGAAGCAGCAACAGCAATATTCATATAATTACCTGGAAAAGCAGATACATCAATTGTAAAGGCCCCTTTGCCATTGTTCTTATATAGCCTGTGCTCAATCTCTCTTGTTCCCGGCCTTACGTTGTTTCCACCCGATCCAATGAATAAGTCAAGGTCTTTATCCTTATCGGCATCAAAAAAAAGAACCGCTACATCTTCAAAACATCTAAACTGTTTGAAGACATCCTGTTCCTTTTTTACAAAATTCCCCTCAGGCGTTTGTACGAATAACTGCCCTTGCTGATTTTTTGCTCCGCCTATATACACATCTTCCAGTCCATCACCATTCACATCTCCTTTGGCGATATGAGCACCTTCACGGGAAAGCATTTCGGATAGATTTCTTTCGTAATAAAAGTCAACATACTCATCTTCCTGATGTTTATCAAAAGATGCTGACACCAATTCAAAAAGAAATGGCGACCGGGTGGCCGAATCATTAAACTGAGAAAGCCGCGCCGTTGACTGGTTGATATAATGCACTTTGTTGATTGCAGGCTTCCCGAATTTTGTGTATGTTCTGTCAGGCCAGGTAATGATTATTGAATCAATATCATTAAGCTTGCCTAAACCGATTACCTGCTTGTAATCCATGGATGATTGAACGCCACGGGACGGAATCACTTCCCGCAGAAACACCTGGTCATTTTTGTAGAGCTTTATCTTACTTCCGATGGCAAAATTTTTTGGTGCAGAGCCTGTCAGGTGAACGCTGATGTAGTTATTATTTGTTAGTTGTCGCGAATTGTTTTGGTAAATAAATGCAGGTTGATTCTCGTTGTTTACAACCAGGTCAAGGTCCCCGTCATTGTCAAGGTCAGCATAAGCTGCGCCAGTTGAAAAAGAAGGTTCAGCCAGACCCCATTCTTTTGCTGCTCCTGCAAATTGAAAGCCCCCATTGTTTTTAAAAGCACAATTGGAAACCGGATTGATTGGAATTTTTGAGAGTACAGAATCTACACTGGTCTTTTGTCCGGATTCCACCCTTCCTTGTACAACATCATTGGCAAAGAAGTCCATGAAGTCAAGATTCGTCACATCCCGGTTCACCCCATTGCAAACAAAAATATCATTCAGGCCATCATTATCCGCATCAAAGAAAAGTGCCCCCCAACTCCAGTCCGTTGCCTGAACGTCACTGAAATTCGCTGTTTCCAGGAATTGGCTGTTCTTGTTATTTACCATTAAACAGTTCTTCATGTACTGGTTATAAAAACCAGTCTTTATCCGTATCAGGTGTAGGTCAATGTTATCGAAAGCGCCTAATGTTTTGAGGCGATAATCATCCGGTGGCAACATATCTGTTGTGAAGGTATCCGGATATCCATCGTTGTTAATGTCGCTGCTATCTGCACCCATGGAGGAAAAACTATTCTGCCCTATGCAGGCCTCGATGTCATCTTTAAAGGTGCCGTCTTTTTGATTGATGCAGAGATAATCTATTTCGTAGGAATTATTTGCTACATACACATCAGGATAGCTGTCATTGTTTACGTCGCTTATACTTACACCAAGCCCAAAGCTCATAAGCGTTCCATGTATGCCGGCCTCTTTATTCACTTCTATAAACTTGCTGTTGTCGTTGCGGTAAAGATGATCGCCCCAGCCTTTTAAGAAGTCAGCTACTGGCCATTCAGCATCCGGCAGATCACGACGATTGGTATATCCTAAGTTATTGATGGGCATTGGGCTGTTGTTGATAATAAACATATCCAGGTCACCATCCAGGTCATAATCAAAAAAGGAAGATTGGGTGCAATAGCCTGAGATATCCAGTCCGTACCTGGCAGCTTCTTCGGAGAAGGTATTGTTATGCTGGTTGATGTAAAGCTTATTCTTTCTTCTGCCGGTTTTCATGTGGCCTGAATTGCATTCGTACATATCCAGCCAGCCGTCTGCATTAACGTCAACCATTACAATGCCGGTACTCCACATGCTATCCTGGCGTAGTCCTGCCTGTTTTGAGATGTCTTCAAATTTGAAGGCCCCTTTATTTAAGTATAGCTTATTCTCTCCCTGGTTAGAAGTTAACATTACATCGGGAAGACTATCATTGTTGATATCACCTAAAGCCACTCCACCTCCATTGTAAAAATTACGGAAGTAAAAACTGTTATCCAATTCAGCATCCTTAACCTTGTTATTGAAATCAATTCCGGTTTCTTTCATCAATTGAAACAGCGGCATTTCTGTTTTTGATGAACAGGATACAAGCAAAACCAGAATACACAAACAAGCAATGTTTCTCATTTCAATTAATCAAATTACCTATGTATGTAAGGGAGTTCTTACCTGGTTTAATTGTTTCCAATATAGGAAGAATACAAAACAAAAGAAGGCCTGATAATGACCTTCTTTTGCTATTAAGAAAGAAAAATTTAGTAACCAGGATTTTGCGTCAGGTTAGGATTAGCAGCCACTTGCTGGTTAGGTATCGGAAACAATAAATACTTAGGGTCACTGGCGTCTGACTTCAGTTGCTTTGAAGCCAAGAATTTTCCGAAACGAATAAGGTCCTGTCTTCTCCAATTTTCCGTATAAAGCTCTCTTCCTCTTTCGTCCAGTAAATTATCTAATGTAAGTGTCGGTAGTGCGGTTGCACCGCGGTTTGCTCTTATCGCGTTAACGATAGTCAAGGCTCCAGCGGCGTTTGTACGCAACAAGGCTTCTGCCTTAATTAGCATAACATCTGCTAACCTGAAATAAATATAGTCGTTGTTCCATGTGCCACTTCCGGTATTTGCCCAGTCAACCGGATATTTAAATATCCTGATACTGGTTACCTCGAGATTACTTCCCGTTACAACTAACTTAACATCCGGCGTATAAATCAGAGGGTGTGCAGTAGGGCCACCATCACCTGAACGCAGTGGTGCGTCATTAGTTAAGTTGTATTGCTGGCCAACCAAAAAACCAACAATAATTCTGTTACCGGGATTAGGACGAGTTAGATCGCCTGTGGGATAGGCAATGCCCCTTCTTTGATCCGAAGCTTCGAATTTGGCGTAAAAAT
>DASVSM010000123.1:0-1831 GCA_036388115.1 Flavisolibacter sp. | reverse complement strand
GGGGCGCCCATACACGGGCATTAAGGTCTCTTACATCCTGCTCTTCTAATTCTACAAGAGATGGAGCCACCTGGTAAGAAGGAAGGTTTTTGAAATTTGCTAATGCTTGCTTATCGGGGATACCAATAACGATCTCAAGGTTGCGATTAATGGCAGCAGCTTTGGCCAAAAACTCCGCCTGTAAATCTCTCATCGCTTGTAAAGAGCCATTGTACTTTGTATCCAGCCACACAAAATCCAGTGGCGTATTGTAAACAACTGTTTCCAATGCTTGTCGCAAGGTTGGAATGCGTTCGCCTTTGGGCAGTCGCACCAGTGTTTGCAATTGGGCAAAGGTGTAGTTCTCAATCGGGCCCAGCAGTCCGTTTTGCTGCACGGCTCTTTCATTCAAAGTGGCATCATGAAATAATATAGGCACACCATCTTTTGTCATTTGCACATCAATCTCAATTCCTGTTGCGCCAAACTGCGAGGCGAGTTTAATCATCTCCACCGAGTTTTCCGAAGCCGGCAAAAGATCAGCGGTCCTTCCCCCGCCACGGTGCGCTAAGATTTCAAATGGCCTGGCTTTATTTAATGGTCTTGTATAGCGAAGTGTGAGAGGGATATCCGGTGTTGCTTCTCCAATACCATAAACACCACTGATCGTTAATGGGGCTGCAGAAGGATTGAAAGTTGAATCTCTCAGCAATTGCCTGGCGCCGGCCTCTTTTGCAATGGTCAACCTCACTGTTCCGGTTTCGGTTGTTGTCATTCGTCGCCAGTAACCATTCAAAAGAATGGCACTATCCAATTGTTTTCCCTGGCAAATAAAATAGGCCCCCCCTTGTTCTAAAAAAAAGGAAAGATGATAAACAGTGTCTGCACCATTGACGGTATAACTCCATTTTGCCGCCGTTAATGTGCCAAAGGCGTCAGCTCCTTGCGCCAGGGTATAAACGCCTTCCATTTTATTGCGTGTAAAAGAGGGGAGACCTACTGCTGAAGGAGAATCAAAAACATCCCAATCAGTCTCCGGTATCAGCGCTTCAAATTCTCTGGTGCAGGAGAAGCAAAAAAAGCCTATGCAAATGAGGGAAAGATACTTTTTCATAAGATCAGGCCTACAATAATTTGTGGGAAAAACAGGTTGCGTTCGTAGCTTTCAAACAAGGTCCAGGTTTGCCAGAAATAGTCGGTGTACAGGGCCCGGAAGCCAAGCGTCATGCTTTTGCTGCCGGCAAAGGGTTGTTCCAAGATAACGCTGTATGCAGAACCACTGAACAGGCGGTAATCCGATGCAACCGTTGTTTCAGCTGCTTTTGTTTTAATGCCAAAGTTCATAATGCTTTCAGCCCTCACCGTTAGCAACACCTGTTTATTGAAACGATAGCCAAATGAAATATTAGGATAGTTTTGAAAGCCTTGTCCACGGGTTTGAATGCTGGCAATATTGATGCGGCCAAACCAAAAGCCAACATCGCTTCCCAGGGCCATAGACAGGCGGTTGCTCAGTTTGATGGGCAGCCGGGGGCCAAGCGTAACCAGGTTTTGTACCACCTGTAAATTTACTCGCGAATCGAGGTAAAGTTTTTTTCCCAACCTTTTTAAAACATGAAAGTCGCCGGCCGGTATCCGAAAATGGGCTTCCTCCGTAATATCGCGGGGCATGGTAGTGGAGGTAAAGCCAATAGAAGTTTGCCAGCTTTTATCCATGGGGTAAGGAAAGAAGATGCGCTTCTGTCCTTCAATGGGTACGTCCTGGGCAAACAGAATAGAAGAGATAAACAAAGCAATAGGTACTAGTAAAGTTTTCATTTCCGGTTCATCGTTTAAAGGCTCAGCTGTTTTC
>DASVSM010000122.1:0-10780 GCA_036388115.1 Flavisolibacter sp. | reverse complement strand
CGTAATTTCAAACAAGGCAGAAAGCTGCTCAGGAGCACTGCCCGATTCAACAAAGGATGTGTCATCATTGACTTCTTTCTTGCAGCCCGCAAAAAGACAGAGCAGTAAGACAATGGTGAAAATATTTTTAACTGTACGCATAGTTCTTGTTTAAGAGTTAGTTGATTTAATAGCCCGGGTTTTGTGTGAGGCCGGAAACATTGATTTCCTGCTGTGGAATGGGAAAGACTTCATGTTTTCCTGTGACAAAGCCGGGTATTTTGGCGGCTGCCTGCCCAGTGCGTACCAGGTCAAAAAAACGGTCGCCTTCCATTGCCAGTTCCAGTCTTCTTTCGTCCCAGATTGCCTGGCGCAAGGCTAGTCCTGTTGCCGTAATGTTTTGCGATGCATTGCCAAAAGCCCGCTGCCTCACCTGGTTCAGGTAGCCCTGTGCTTTTTGATCGTTTGGTGTGGTTGAACGATTGTGGGCTTCGGCTGCCATCAGTAACACTTCTGCATAGCGCATCGTCCTGAAATTATTCTGGTAATTCAATTCTACCTGGCCGGAAGTTTCTCCTTTGCGGGGCTGGTATTTCTGATTATACAAACCGGTATTCTTGTAAGGCGCTACCTGGTAGGTAATGTTGTAAGAAGGGTTAGCGGTCTTATAGGCTTCAATATCAAGGATCGTAACGCCTTTTCGCTGATCGCCGGCAGAGTAAGCCGCTGCCAGGTTTTGTGTTGGGAGATTGGTGCTCCATCCGGGTGCATACGGCATGGCAGCAGAACCGTTCAAACCCCTGATGCCGGTCTGTTGAACGGCATAATTTCCCTGTCCCCGGTTAAAGCCGGCCCAGTTGTAGTACGGCGACGTATTGGAATACTGGATCTCAAAAACTGACTCCGGTCCGTTTTCGCCGGAAGCCAAAAAGACAGAACCAAAATTGGCCACAAGTGTAAACGCATTGCTGCCGATAACATTTTCTAGCATGGAGGCCGCTGCATCAAATTTGTTTTGATATAACAACACTTTTCCTAACAGCGCCTGTGCAGCGTATTTTGTAATTCTTCCTTTCTCCACCTGGATGGCCGGCAGTGCTGCAATGGCAGTTGTCAGGTCAGCTTCAATCTGTTTGTATACATCGGCCTTAGGTGTGCGTTTTAGTGTTTTCGATTCGCTCAAGCCCAAACGTTTGTCAACAAATAATGGCACATCCCCAAAAAAGCGAACAAGGTGGAAGTAATAATAAGCACGGAGGAAATAAACTTCGCCATATAACGCTGCTTTACCGGCAAAATCAACGGTTGCCCCAGACAAGTTCTTGTCTTTGTATTGGTGCATGTAATTGGCCCTGTTGATACCTTCGTAAGCGGCCTGCCATAACTCTGTCAGTGCAGAATTGTTTGGATTTGTTGTATAGTCATCTATCTGCTGCAGCGATAAAACATCCGATGCATTTTCACCACCCGCAACTGCGTTGTCCGACGCAATATCGCCGATAGGAACGGCCTGGTTTAACCATTGCATCGGCGTGTACACACTAACACCCATTGTTCGGTAATCGCTTTCGGATTTTAAATAATCCAGCTCAGTGATTCGGTAATCTTCGCGGGGATTATAATCTACCCACTTTTTGCAGGCTGTAAAGGAGGAAGCAAACAGCACCAGGCTTAAAATTTTTATCAAAAACTTTTTCATTATAAATAGTTTGATGCAGTTAAAGTTTAAAATCAAGACCAATGGCATAAGTGCGTGCCTGGGGGTAGGCACCGCGGTCGATGCCCGTGTCAAGAATACCACCTGGTATCTCCGGATCGTATCCGGAATACTTTGTAAACGTGTACAGGTTTTTTACCTGCACATAAAAGCGGCAGTTGCTGAACACGTTCCCGGTCATAGACTTTGGAAAATTGTACCCTAACTGCAGGTTTTTAATTTTCACAAAAGAGCCATCTTCCACATACCGGTCAGATACCCGGATATTGCTGTTTGCATCGGTAAAAGAATAGCGCGGATGGCGGGCATCGTTGGTAGAGCCTGCGCCTGTCCAGCGGGCCAATACATCACGGTACTTATTTGAGTAGTTGGCGTTTCTTTCGTAGGCCCGGTAAATGTCATTACCCACAGAGGCATACGTAAAGGCAGTGAAATCGAAGTTTTTAAAAGAAAGGTTTAACGACCATCCCATGGTGAAATCCGGAAAAGGATTGCCAATCACCGTTTGATCGGCGGCATTGATCACGCCATCATTGTTGGTATCGGCAAAGCGAATATCCCCGGCCTGCGCACCGCTTTGCGTAGCACTTTTTGCAATCTCATCACCCGTCTGGAAAAGACCGGCTGTTTTATAACCGTAGAAATAACCCGGCGTAAAGCCTTTTTCAAATACAGTTACACTTTGCGACTGACCATTAAAATAATAGCCTCCGAGAATCTTTGCGGTGCCATCGTCGTTGGTGGCTGTAACCAGGTTTTTAGATGCCGTAAAGGTGAGATTGGTACCCAGTTTCAGATCTCTGCTGATATTATCGTTATATCCTAGTGTGATGTCAACACCGGAACTTTTTGTTGACCCGATATTGGCAGTTGGAATTGGTACCGTTCCGAGGTACAAAGAAGCTGATGGAGTGAAAAGAAGTCCGTCTACTTTCTTTTGAAAGTAGTCGGCTGAAAGGTTGAATTTATTTTTTAAGAAAACAATGTCGAACCCAACGTTTGCCTGTAATTGCTTTTCCCAGCGAAGTGCCTCGTTGGCAGCCGATCCCACGGTAGCACCCGGATAAAATACGTTATTGAACGTGTAGCCATTACTGTTTGCGGTGGCACCGTAGCTTGGTCCGCCGGTGATAATGCCAACAAACTGTGGGCTCACATTTTCATTTCCAATAGAACCATAGCTTCCCCTGATCTTCAGGTGATTGATAAAACCGGAGTGGAAGAAACCCTCATTGCTGACAATCCATCCCAATGAACCGGAGTAAAAATTAGCGTATTTGTTTTCCGGACCAAAGGCATAAGAGCCATCGCGGCGACCAGTGAAAGAAGCAAGATAGCGGCCCTGGAAATCATAATTGATCCGGGAGAAATAAGAAATGTTGCGACGGAAATACTGGTAGTAGTAACCGTTGGACGCATTTGGATTGGTGGCTGTATTGTTTCCTGTAGCAGCAGAAAAATCAGCAAATTCCCAGGAGTTGAACGGCACATCCTGGCGGGATGCACCGGCTGCATTGCCCGTTGTTTTGGCCAATGAAAAACCCAAAACCGTTTCGAAATTATGATCGTTGCCGATCTTAAAATTGTAATTGCTGAACGTCTCCCAGGTGTAATTGAAGTTGCTCGTTTTCTCATGTGAAACGCTGTTGAATTTACCCGCCACCGTTGTGCCATCCGGGTTCATTGAGTTGTCAACATTGTTCAATCCGTAAAACACCAAAGGATTGAAGGTTTTTGAGTTGCCATCGTATTTGGTATAGCCGAAACGGGATGTGAGTTTCAGGTTGCGGATAACATCGTACTGTAACTCAAACTTTCCATACAATTTGTTTCCTATGTTTTTATTATAGGTATTCTCCAGCTTTGTCAGCGGGTTGAATATCTCAGACAAGATGAGGTTACTGAAACCGTATTTGCCAGCGGTATTTGGAACAGTATTGAAAACAGGAACCGTCGGGTCGTAGTTCAAGGCGCTGCCGATGATGCTGTTAAATGAATTCTCCTGTACACCCTTTGAATTCAGTAAAACGCCTGTGGTGTTAATGATGAATTTTACTTTTGGCGAAAGATAAAAATCCAGATTGGCGGTAATGTTTCCGCGGTTGAAACGCGACATGTCGTTTCCTCCAACAATCCCACCCTGGTTCAGAAACCCGGCGGAAAGAAAATATGAGGACTTATCGCTTCCGGCTCTTACCGACACATTGTGGGACTGAAATGTAGCTTTTTTAAAAATTTCCTTTTGCCAGTCGGTACCAACACCTACTTTGGTCAGATCGGGGAAGATCACATTTCCGCCGGCTACCGTGCTTCCTTCATTTATTATAGCGGCATACTCGGAGGCATTCAAAACGCCGATGGTCCGCACTACTTCCTGCATACCATAGTTAGTATTGGCAGAAATCTCGGTCCTTTGGTTTTTTCGTCCTGATTTAGTGGTAACGACAATAACACCGTTACCGCCTTTTACACCGTAGATGGCTGTAGTGGCGGCATCTTTTAATACGCTGATGGACTCTATATCAGCGGCATTAATCGAATTAAAGTCTGTCAGTGTCTGTGGCACCCCGTCAATCACCACTACCGGATCGGTGCCGGTGAACGAAGGGATACCTCTGATCAATACTGTCGGTTTCGACCCCGGCGACCCGCCCTGGATAACACTGACCCCGGATGCCCGTCCCTGGAGGGCTTCTTCAGCCCGGACCGGTACGAGCCTTTCAATGTCTGCTGACTTCACGGTAGAAATAGCGCCGGATACCTTGGTGATTCGTTGGGTTCCATAACCTACCACTACCACGTCCTCTAGCATACTGGATTGTTCCGTTAAAGAAATGGAGAGAGTGGTACTTCCTGTAACCGTCCGCTCCTGGGTCTCCATTCCCAGGTAAGTGATCACCAGCGTTGCCGTTGCCGTGGGAACAGAGAGCTGAAATTCACCCTGACCATTGGTAGAAGTGGCGACGGTCGTACCCTTAATGGTAACCGTGGCTCCCGAAACAGGCTGGCGGTCTTTTGCAGAAATAATTTTTCCCGAAACGGTGTAGGATTGAGCGAAAGCTTCGGAAAATACCTGGGTGAGAAAAGCCAGGCCTAATAGCAGCATTTTCATTTTCATACAAGCAATTTTAGTTTTTGACCTGAAGGATCGTCAGGCCTTCTGTGAAAATTAAAAGTAGGATATATAGCTCTATGTAAACAAAAAATGGACTACATCAATACTACATCAGTCGAGATAAAATTGCCGAATAGGGTTCATGGCACTACATCAAAACTACAACGTTGATTTTTGTTGTATTTTCGGACGATTGCTTTTCTGTTTATGAATAAAATCTTGCTGACTGCATTGCTAATAACGGCCAATCTTTTGGGCTTTGCTCAATTCACCATTGGACTGCCGGAAATAACCAATTATACCAAACAGGCCTACCGGGGCGGCGCCCAAACCCGGCAGATTGCACAGGACCAGAACGGCGTTCTATATTTTGGTAACGACGAAGGCGTACTTACATTTAATAGTGCCCGGTGGAAGATTTATCCTTTACCCAACAAAAGCCTCGTTCGTTGCTTAAAATTTGGTCCCGATCAGAATTTATACGTTGGCGGGCAAGACGAATTCGGCTACTTCTCTCCCTCCATAAACGGAAACCTGCAATATCACTCCTTAAAAAAGCTTATTCCAAAAGAGGCCAGCTCCTTTGCAGATGTGTGGGAAATTTGCTTTGCCGGGAAATCTGTTTTTTTTCAGACGAGCGACAAGATCTACGAGCTTAAGGGAAATCACATTACAGTTCACCAGGACAACCACTGGCGGTTTATGGGAAAAGCCGGCGAAGACGTAGTGACACAAACTGCTAACAAAGGCCTGTTATCTTACAGTAACGGAAGATGGATACCCTTTGCGGAAAAAACACAAACTGCATTGCCGGCTGGTTATTTTGCTACTTCTCTTACCCGAATTGGCCATGACAGTACGCTTCTGACAACACTGAAAGACGGTGTTTACCTGCTCACTGCAAGAAATATCACAAAGTGGCAGCCGCCCATCTTACACGGGTTGCAGCAGAAGAATATCTCATCGTCCTTAATGGTAAACGACAGCCAAATAGCGATAGGAACAAACCTGGATGGTTGCTATGTTCTTGACAAGGCAGGAAACCTTGTTCAGCATTTAGGACGAAAGGAAGGACTTCAGGATAACAGCATCCTCACGATCTTTCTCGACCAGCAAAAAAACATCTGGTTTGGCTTGCACAATGGAATTGACTTTATCTCCTACAATAATGCGATTAAGCACATCAACCCGGCATCAATGAACGAGGGTGCCGGCTTTACCTCACACCTTTATAAAAATGATTTGTTCATCGGTACATCTACCGGCCTTTTTAAATTTCCGGTTGGCCCCGAAAAAGACCTAAGCAACATACATGCAGGTGCGATCCCTATAAAAAATTCAACCGGGGAAGTATGGAACCTGTCGGAAGTCAACGGACAGCTTTTGATGGGCCATAACGAAGGTGCTTTTTCTGTGCGGGGCGATGAGGCAGTAACGTTGGATAAGAATACGGGCTACTGGAATTTTCAGTCTTTTAGCCCAACGCTTCCCGCAATAATGATTGCTGGCACATACAGGGGAATTGCCTTTTACACCTATCAAAATAACTCATTCAAGAAGTTGCCCGGTGAAGCAGTGGTTGAATCGGCCCGCTTTGTTATTGCAGCGCATAACAGGGTGTGGTTCTCCCATCCTTACAAAGGCATCTATTCGGTAACGCTTAAAGATTCCGTTACATCCTATAGAAAATATTCACGCAAAGAGGGTGTGCCATCCGATAACAATAGCTATTTGTTTAAGATCAAAAATGCGCTGGTGCTGACCACCGAAACCGGTGTGTTTGAATACAATGCCGGAAAGGACCGCTTTGAGCCTTCGGCTTTTTACAATGCGCACCTTCCGAAATTACCCATCCGTTACTTAAAGGAAGATACAGAGGGAAACGTGTGGTTTGTGTTTGAAAAGAAACTGGGCGTATTGGGCCTGACAGCCGGCTCTCCGCAAGTCATTTACCTGCCGGAGCTGACGAATAAATTTGTCGCCGGGTTTGAACATATCAATCCGGTGAACAAGAACAACATTTTGATTGGTGGAGAGAAAGGTTTTTACCATATTAATTACGAGCAATACAAACACCTGAAATACCCCTTGCAAGTGATGATCGGTTCCGTTACTGCCATTAATCAGAACGACAGCTTGCTTTTTGGCGGATATGGTAACACCGTTTTTGCCAGTCAATCAGTGGGAATAAAAGGACTCGAATTAAAGCACTCCGCCAATTCATTGCATTTCGAATTTGCATCGACAGTCTATGGCCAGTCGGCCAATATAGAATACAGTTATTACCTGCAGGACTTCGATAAAAGCTGGTCTGAATTCAGCAAAAGAACGGAGAAGGACTATACCAATCTCCCACCGGGTAATTATGTTTTCAAAATAAAGGCAAGGAATAACCTAGGGAACGAATCACCAGTCAAAGAATATGCATTTGTCATTTTGCCCCCATGGTATAAAACCAGGGTTGCTTACTTTTTATATGTTGTGCTGTTTGGTTGTGGCGTGTACCTGCTTGTTAACTACCAGCGGAAAAAGTTCAAGGCACAGCAACGCCGTTACGAAGAAGAGCAACGTAAACTGCAGTACTTACACCAACTGGAAATAGAGAAAGCCGAAAAAGAATTAGTTGAATTGCGAAACGCAAAACTAGAAGCCGAAATCAAGATCAAAAACACGGAGCTTGCTTCCACTGCCATGCATTTGATCCAGAAAAACGATGTGCTGCTTAAGATCAAAGCGCAAATGACAAGGATAAAGGATACCACAATTGCGGTAGAAACAACAGCAGATTTAAAGAGCATCCTGAAGACACTAAATGAAGAGAATAAAGTAGAGGAACAATGGCAGCAATTTGCTTCGCATTTCGATTCCGTTCACCGCAATTTCTTATCAAACCTGAAGAAAAAATATCCTGGCCTCACCCCCAATGAACAGAAGCTTTGTGCTTACCTCAGAATGAATCTGACAACAAAAGAAATTTCACAGTTGATGAATATCACGGTGAGGGGCGTAGAGATCAGCCGCTACAGGCTGCGCAAGAAACTTGGCATTCAAACCGGCACTCACCTGTTTAATTTCCTGGATGCTGTTGAATAATATGATATGCAAGTGTAATTATCATTGATTCGGATGCTACGAATGTTGTGTTTACTGGCGTCGTACGCTCCGTGTTATTGATGAAGCACTGTTAATTGGTTACAAAGCTGTAGGCAACAACTTAACTATTGTTGAGAGGGCTAACTAACATGTACTATCCTGCTTAGGACTGTCTTGGTTATATTTTTGAATGCAGCCCCGTATGAAAAGAGTATTGCTTCAATTTGAAAATATTCTTGACCTCATTGATTTTATAACAGCGATCAATAATCTCAGATGTGATATTAACAGTAAGGCGCTGACAATATTCTGTGCCCTATCCGAAAAAGAAATAGAGTTAGCTGTTAACGGTTATAACGCCATTATGATAGAAACAGCTTTTTAGAAAGGTAGGCCGCTCTCTCCCCATAATATTAGCCTCATTTCACCGGAGTGATAGAAGGTTATCAGATATTGGGTTAATCCGTTAAAGTGAATGTCTCAATAAGCCCATATCTCAATATCTGTTATCAAACTGAAAATAGTATAATAGCACGCTAGCCGTCACTAGGAAGTAACCGAAATAACTTGCTAATAAACCAATGATAACGTTGCCATCAGCATTCTGTCAATACTCTTATGAGACAGAGATAAAATAGTTCGGCAAACAGCTATGTGTTTGAAAAGTAACGTACAATCTTTTGTAGTTCGCTGGCAATCTCATTCTGCTTTCTTTCGCCTGCCAGCAAAAAGGAGTTCTTGGTAGTATCCAGTTTTTCTTTTGTAAGGTTGATCTCCTGTGTTAGTTGGTTGATCTCTGTTTTCAGGCTGTTCATGCGTTGTGCCAGTACCTGTAACTCTTCTGCTTTCTTTTGAATGACTGTTTCCTTCTGCCGCACTTCTTTCTGATACTTCTGCGCATGTGCGCCTTGAAATGCGTTTAGGTCCCTGCCAATAAGATTCAGGTACTCCTGTCCGGTAGACAACAGCTTTTCTTTTGTGAGGCCGGTACTTTTCAACACATTGTAAGCCGTTCTATATTTCAGGGCTTCATCTGTAATGTCGTCGATGTCAAGTTTGCTGTCCACGAACTCTTTAAAATCTGTTCCCTGGAAAACAGGATTGGTTCGGTTTGCGTCATCAATCAGCTTTTCAAAATACGTAACATGCTCTGGCAATGGTTCAACAAGTGTACCCGATGGTGAATAGGTTGGAAGCTGTTGTACAGGATCAGGCGCCGGTGTGGTTTGGCCCGTGATCAGCGGATGCTCAGCGGGTTCGTTAACAGGAGGTGCAGGTGCTGCCGCTGGCTTTTGTACCGGGGGCAAAGGTTGTTGTACCGGCGGCGGTGCCGCCTGTTTTTTATCGGCATCAAATTCAATAAACGGATTCAGCAACTGTTTCAGAAAGCTCATAAAAATCTATTTCCGTAAACTCAATAAAAAGCCAATGGTAAAATTTGCATCCCAGTCAAATACAAATGTGTCTGTTCCGGTGGCATCAACAATAGCGTTATAGATGTTCAATCCTGCTCCCATTTTTTTATCCTTTGCCTCGTACGATTTCGGTGCCCGCAGCACGGTATATCTTTCCTCGCCTTTGCGGTGCTGTTTGGCAAGTGTAAAGGGCACGCCACCAATGATGAAACCAACATTCCGCTTAGCCTCCGGCACACGGCCCATGCCCGTTTTTACCTGCTGGTACACATCATCATCTGCCGTTCCTTTTTCATAATATTTTGCGCCAGGCAATTCCATGGTCCTCACGGTTCCGCCTTCATCCCAGGAAACTTTTGTGTTGCCGGAACCAATATCAACCATGAAAGAATTATCAGCAAACGGCGGCGGCACGGTAGCCTTTAAACCAAAGCGGGCTTCCTGTTCAGGCGTTACATTGTTAACCACATAACCCATCTTCTTTAACTCATTGCTGATGGTTGCCGTCTTAGGTTCTTTTGATGCGCCCGACGAAATAACGAAGTGCATGTTGCGCTTATCAACTCCTTTATCAAACATAGCAGACAGGTACTTCTTCAGGCCCAGGCGAATGTCTTCTGTGGTGGCCAGTCCTTCATAAGCCAGCGATTCACCAAAGTCCTTTGAAACAATCTTCCAGCGGTTCTGGTTATCCATGTTAATGACAAAGGAATTGAACCCGGTTGCACCTACTTCCACCACACCACGCAGTTGTCCGTTCACCGGCTCTTCGGGTGTGTAATTGAATTCGCGGTCTTCTGTGTTGCCACCTTTGGTTGCCGGAGGTGGGGTATTATTAGCGACATTGGAATCATTATTTGCGCGGGTTGAAGGAAGATTCTGCGAATTCTCGTTCCTGACTTCCTGGATCTTTGGCTTTAATACGAAATAAACCAATACGCCAATAACAGCGAGTATTGCAATAATGCCTGCGGGCTTCAATCTCATGATTTTTGTTTTTATCTTATGGTACTATACAAATTCTGTTCTTACCCTGGTTGCGCCTATTGTTACCACGGTTTATTTGTTGGCCATTGTTACCACCACCACACGGCCACCTTCTTCACCTGACAGCAAGAGTTTTTTGCCATCGCTGATCTCTACCATTGTGCCAACCGGAACTTCCTTGTCCTCTGTTAAGTCTTTGAGAGAAGGCAGCTTTTGATTCACCAGCACCCACTTGTCCTGGTGATACGTGAAATAACCAACCGGCACCTTTTGTTCTGCCGTCAGCTTTTCGTTGCGAATGATATTGCGGTTTACATGCCAGCCAAAAAGGTATTGATTATTATAGACCATCAGCCGGTGGTTCTCTGGCTTCCAGGTGTTTGGTTTAAACTCATAATAAAGGTCCAGTACCGGTAGCGTTCCTTTTACAGGCGTACCGCAGAAGGGACATCTCGGCGAAGCCGTATTATCAAA
>DASVSM010000121.1:0-3498 GCA_036388115.1 Flavisolibacter sp. | reverse complement strand
ACGTGATCATTGTTCCGTGTTGCAGGAAAATAGACAGCAGCTGATTGGACTGAAAACCTTCTTCGATCTTCACCACAACAGACTGCGCTTCTCTTTTCACCAGCGAAAAAGAAGGATGCTCAACAGCAGGTGCTTCTCCATCAAATCCCACGCGGAAAAGGCCGGCCTTGTATTTCATCTTGGCTTCTTTTACCGTGCCGTCAAGGACCTTCTGGCCTTTGTTCACCAAAATAATATGATCGCAGATCTCTTCTACCTGCTCCATGCGGTGCGTACTGAAAATGATGGTTGCACCATTTTTTGCAAGATTGAAAATCTCGTCTTTAATCACATTGCTGTTCACGGGATCAAGGCCGCTGAAAGGTTCATCGAGAATAATGAGTTTAGGATTGTGCACAACGGTGGTAACAAATTGCAGCTTTTGCTGCATCCCTTTCGAAAGGTCCTCCACCTTTTTATCCCACCAGCTTTGCATTTCCAGTCTCACAAACCATTCCTTGATCAGCCGGGTGGCTTCGCTGCTGGACAGGCCTTTTAGTTGCGCCAGGTAAAGTGCCTGCTCACCGATCTTCATTTTTTTATACAGCCCTCTTTCTTCGGGCATGTAGCCAATGCGTTCTACATCTTTTAAAGCATTGAACGGCTTCCCTTCAAAAAGGATGTCGCCACTGTCAGGGTAAAAGATACCCGTGATCATGCGAATCAGCGTTGTTTTACCGGCACCGTTTGGTCCAAGAAGGCCAAAGATGCTGCCGGGAGCTACATTAAAAGAGATGTCATCAACTGCTTTTTGGGTGGCAAAATATTTTTTAAGATGGCGGGCTTCTAATAAATTGTTCATGCGGTTACTTGTTTTGGCCTTCAATTGGAATGCGCATCAATTTTACAGCATTCCTTTTACACGCTTCTGCTTTTTTTGACCAACACGGTGATTCGCAGGCCGTATGCTTGTTTTGGTCGTGCTTTACCGATGAATTTTATTTTTGGCCGCCTGTGCCCTTCCAGCCTAATTTTGGCGGCATTGCTAATTTCTCCATTATGAAGAAAACCGTTAAGAGGATCGTCCTGTTCGCCTGCATTTTTGCTCTGCCTTTTTATTCCTTGGCCTGGGGAGTTCTCGGGCATCGAATTGTTGGTGAGATTGCCGACAGTTACCTGACGGCCAAAGCAAAAGCCGAGATCAAAAAAATATTGGGCAATGAGTCCGTTGCCATGTCGAGCAATTGGGCTGATTTCATTAAATCCGATACCTCTTATCGCTACCTGAATCCCTGGCATTACATCAATTTAGACAAAGGTTTATCGGAAGAACAATTGCATCAATTTCTGCATGCCGACACAGCAACCGATGTTTATACAAAAATGAAATTTCTTGTGGCCGAATTAAAAAAGAAGAACCAGTCACTGGATAAAAAAAAGATGTACCTGCGCCTGCTGATCCATTTTGTGGGTGACATCCACCAGCCCATGCACACGGCCCGCCGGGAAGACCTTGGGGGAAACAGGGTTAAAGTTTCCTGGTTTAATACGCCTACCAACCTCCATGCCGTATGGGATGAATCGCTGGTCAACTTTCAGCAACTGAGTTATACCGAGTATGCAAATGTCATCAACTTTACCACTGCCAAACAGCGGCAACAATGGCAAAAGCAGTCCATGAGCGATTGGGTAGTTGAATCATATAAAATTGCCGAAACCTTATACCCCGAGATCAAAGAAGACAATCAAAAGCTTAGTTACGATTATAACTTCAGGCACATCCAAACGGTAAATGAGCAGTTGCTGAAAGGCGGTGTAAGACTGGCGGGAGTGCTAAATGAGATATTTAAGTAAGTAAAAAATCAAAAGTAAAAAGTAAAAAAGGCATGCGAACCATTACCTGTAAGCTCCATTTTGCCTTTTCAATTTTTACTTTTTACTTTCCTCCACCTTTGCAAAAAATTGAACCGTAATATGAAAAACATCCCTCATAAAATTGTATTGTCTGTAGCTGTGGTGATGCTGGTCGTTTGCAGCAGTTGGGGCTTTCTGATGCACCGCACCATTCACCAGTTATCTGTATACCAGTTGCCCGATGAAATGCAGCCTTTCTTTCACCAGAACATGGACTACCTGGTCCGCAATTCTGTTCGTCCCGATCAACGGCGCAGCACTGACAAAACCGAAGACACTAAACACTTCATTGACTTTGAAGCATACGGGAAAGACGCATCGAAAAAAATGCCTATAGCCTGGGATGCCGCTGTTTTAAAATATACAAAAGACACCTTGCTGAAATATGGCTACGTGCCTTATTGGATTATCATCATGCAGGAAAGACTAACGAATGCATTTAAAAAAGGTGACCGCGACAGCATTTTATTTTATGCCGCTGACCTGGGACATTATATCCAGGATGCACATGTGCCTTTGCATACAACGCTCAATTATGACGGCCAGCTAACGAATCAAAAGGGGCTGCATTCCTTGTGGGAAAGTGTTGTGCCTGAGCTGACACTGGAAAGCTTCAATTTAAAAGCAGATAAGAAAGCCTCTTACATTAAAAATCCGCAAAAAGCAATCTGGAAAACAGTTCGCCATTCGTTCACACTCGTTCCAAATGTGTTGCTGCAGGAGATTGAAGTCAGCAAAGGATTTACCGACTCAACCAAATATCGCTATCAGAAACGCAATGGCAGGGACGTTCGTTCTTATACCTCTGCCTTTGCCCGTGCTTATGGCAAAGCATTGGAGCCCACTATTAACAAACAGGCAATCAGTGCTGCTAACATGGTGGCTAATTTTTGGTATACGGCCTGGGTGAATGGCGGCAAACCTGATCTGAACAAGATCATTTCAAAAAGCTGGGATGCTACTGATAGTGAAAAACTGAAAGCAGAAAAAGAGGCGTATCGTAAAAATGAATTGCTGAAAAAAGGCTGGCTGCTCTCTAAGAAAGATGCAGGAAGAGATGCTGGTGAATAATGATTCTTCTCTTTCCTTTATTGCTCTGCGAATTTTTTGGACCAGAGGCCAGTGCATCGATTAAGCTGTCGTTGCGTCGCACAGCATGTACGCTTTGTAATTCTATTGAGCTTAGCTTAATTAAACACGGTTATTTTTTCGTTGTTCATCATCGTAAACCCACCCCATAGTCATACAGTAAAGTCATTCATTAACCTCGCCCCTCCAGGGAGGGGATGGTCGTTTATAGGAGAATCTCTATCCTACAATCACATCCCCTCCTTGGAGGGGCGAAATGAGATAAAACTGTCGTATAGTAAACTGGGGTGGGTTTAGCGGAAACTTGAACATATAACATTATCAATTCAATGCGTTTACAAAACAGCCACACCAATCGCATTTGCCACCCTCTCACCATCCATCGCCGCACTAACAATTCCCCCGGCATAACCTGCCCCTTCGCCGCACGGATATAAGTTTTTAATCTGCGGATGTTGTAGACTTTCATCTCTTGGAATACGTACCGGCGACGATGTTCTTGACTCCGTTGCCACA
>DASVSM010000120.1:0-2123 GCA_036388115.1 Flavisolibacter sp. | reverse complement strand
ACGGAAAACCGCAGAGCCAAAAAGACCATCGTGTTCAATCAGCTCTACAAAGCCAATGGCATGTATCTTCTTACCCCGACGAATGACTTCATCGCTGCCATGGGTATAAACGTATTTTAAGAGGTGGGGTAAAGCCATGTGTTCAATTTGCAATCGGCAATGTGCAACGAGCAAAAGCCTTGCAAATTGCCGATTGCTTGTTGCTCATTGACCAAAAAGGCCAATCGGCAAAAGTAAAAGAAACTATTTCGTAAAACCTGACAAAAACGGATATTTTACCGTTAAATTCTTTTCGAAAATCGCAGGAATTATCTTGTTTTCCCGTCTAACCAATTAAACCAGCTATTGATTGCAGGAAACAGATTTAATACAAGGCCTACAAAAGGGGCAGGAGGAAGCATTTCAAAAGCTGGTGGCCATGTATAAAAGTAGGCTATACAATACAGCATTGGGCTTGTTGCAAAATGAGAACGATGCTGAGGATGTAACGCAGGAAGTGTTCATCAAGGTGTTTCAAGCAGTCCGACACTTTAAAGGCGAGTCAGGCTTGAGCACTTGGCTGTACCGCATTACTGTTTCTCATTCGCTGGATCTTTTGCGAAAGAAAAAGCGGCAGAAAAACGGTGGTTTATGGCAGAATTGGTTTACTAAAAAAGAAGAGGAATGGAACGAACCTGACTTTTATCATCCCGGAGCTGCAGCTGAACAAAAAGAGATGTCTGCAGTGTTATTTAAGGCAATTCGCCAGCTTCCGGAACCACAACAAGTTGCTTTTCTTTTACAGAAAATGGAGAACCTGGGACAGTCGGAAATTGCAACTATCATGAAAACAACCGTTGGCGCAGTGGAGTCACTGTTGCAACGGGCAAAAGCTAATCTTAAAAAAATACTTGAAGGCTACTACCAAAAACATTACAAATGAACGAGGGAATGCGCAAAAGGATTGATGAAACATTGCAAAGTTTGGATAACCTGCAGCGGGCAGAAGCTAATGCTTATTTGTACAGTAAAATCTGTAACCGCATACAAGAGAGAAAAGGATTGATACCGCAAGACATAGCATGGCGGATGATGCTTGCATTGCTGACGATTTCGCTTGTTAACCTGTTTACTATTCGGCAACTGGAAGCGAAAAAGAAGGATTATAACGGGGCTGAATTGGTTGCGAAAGAATATGCCATTATGTTACCAACAACATATTAATATGACAAAGCAAACAAAATGGCTATTGAGCATTGTAGTAATCCTGATTGCACTGAACCTTGCATTGATTGCTACCATTCTGTGGCATAAGAATGAAGCAGGCAAGCACTCATCTGGCAATGTGAAAAATTACTTTGGTAAAGAGTTGAGCTTAACCAAAACGCAGGAGGCTAAGTTTGATAGCTTACGCAAGGATCACTTCAAAAGAGCAGAGCAGATAAGGTCAAAAATCGACTATGTAAAAGAGCGGTTATTCAGCTTATTGAAGGAACAGAAAACCGATCTGGAAAGAAACCGGATAGCAGCCTATCTGGCACAAAAAATCAGTGAATTACAAAAAGAACTGGACATGGAAACTTTCCAGCATTTTTCTAAACTACGTTCCCTACTTAACGCAGGGCAGCAACCACATTTTGATCGTATTATTCAGGATATTTTTAAGCTCATAAACCCAACCGACTCTTTGAGAACTGCCGCTCATTCAACTATTGAAAAACAAAGCTTAGGCAAACCCAATGCAATCTCTGCCTCCCTTGGCAGCCTTTTTCTTGATTCATCCAGAACAGATCACAAAGCAAATCGTGTTAAGGACTAACAATCAGCAATCCCTTCCATCCAATTTTATGAAATGCAGCCCTGTAAAAGAATGGTCATTTCTGAATCACGAGCTTCCCGTCCATATATTCCGGCAGTACGTTGGCTAAGTCGGGCGTTAAGCAATGACGGATGTCTTTCTCCAAACCAAAATTGGTCAGGCGATGATAATGTGAAGCATCGTTGGCCTTCATGAATTCGTACATATCATTCTTTGAAAGATTGTACAGGTTTTCCGCAATATGAGAAGTGTCGCAGTTAATAGTAAAGTGCTCCTTTACTCTTTCTACTACCGCTCCGGCAAACATCGTGTCTTCAAAATTGGG
>DASVSM010000119.1:0-2921 GCA_036388115.1 Flavisolibacter sp. | reverse complement strand
CCTGCATGTTCACCGTGCAATGAATGTAAAAAAGTGCAGAAACATTTTTTGCGTATTGCAACGCATAGTTGGTCATGAGTATTCCGCCAAAGGAGTGTGCCATCACAAACCACTTTTGAATGCGTAAATGTTGGCGTAATTCATCCATGTCCTGTAACATACGCCTCAGCGAGTAGTCGCGGTTGGCGGCGGAATCGGAACGTCCGGCTCCCCGTTGATCGTAATAGACCATTTGCATTTTTTGTTCAATGATCGGTGCACCCGGCATTGCTTCGAAGTAATAGGAGGTGGAGCCGGGGCCGCCATGCACAAACAAACAGGGCTTCCCGCTTCCGGCAAGGCGTACATGCAACCGTACATTATCCGATGTTGTAAAATAAAAGGTAGAGTCTTTGGCAAATGATTGGTGGCAGATTGCCAATAGCAATAGCAGTAGAATCGTGTTTTTCATTTCTGGTGGTTTGATCGTTAGACGAGGTGGTGAAAAAATGGTTACAAAAAAAAGAATTACCTGGCAAGCTGCCAAGTTTCGTACGGCACACTTTTCTTTGCAATCGATTCCTTGCGTCAAATCATTTTCATGCAAATCAGAACACTGGAAAATACGCCGCTGGCAGAAATTACTGCTGTCTTCAATGAAGCCTTTCGCAATTATTTTATCAGGCTGGAATTTACCGAAGAAGGTATGGCGACGAAAATGAAAAGCGAAGGCATTCGCCGGGAGTGTTCCATTGGTGCATTTGATGATAACAGGCTTGTGGGTTTTATTTTACATGGTTATGATATTGTTGATGGTATAAAAACGATCTACAATGCCGGTACCGGGGTGATTGCAGGGTACCGCGGCCGGGGTATCACAAAATCGCTTTACCAATTTGCAATTCCCTTTCTGGCAGAAAAAGGAGTTCGAACCCATTTGCTGGAGGTAATTGATAATAATTTTCCGGCAATGCATGTGTACGAACAGGTTGGTTTTAAAAAGCTAAGAAAGTTGCATGCATTTAAATGCCAGGCAACAATTCATACCCGGCAAACATATCTCCTCAAAGAATTGAATGAAATTCCCTTCGAAGCTGCGGCTTTTTCTGAGATGAATGCAGCCTGGCAAAATTCACTGGCAAGTGTGCAAAGAGACAAAGCAGGTCACCGGTTTGCCGGCGTATTTAAAAATGATTCGATCATTGGATTTGCGGCCTATGTTCCCGCAACAGGAAGGATAAAACAGTTGGCAGTGCATACAGAATACCGCCGGAAAGGTGTGGGCACGGCTCTACTGCATTTTATTCAGCAAAGCAGCGCCACTGGCCAGTTGGTTGTTACCAATGTTGACGAAGGTTACCAACCGGCAATGAAATTTCTGCAAGCTTTGGGCTTTGAAAACTTCTTAAGCCTGTATGAAATGAAACTGCTGGTAAACGAAGTAGGATAGCTAACAATAATTGTTGTGTTATACACCAAACTGCCGCAGGTGATGGTCGATGTGTTTCCAGCTGGTAAGGCCCCACTGCGCTGTAGACAGTTTTCCAAAGTATGGATGCCAGTGATTGATAGGCCCGGCATGTACGGTAAACAGGTGAACAGATGCAATAAGCTCCTGCTTTTGTTTCTCAAACTCGGCACTGTCGATCATTCCTTTTGTATGAAACTTTTTTGGCGCCTGTGCACCTTTTGGAAAGCGGGGCATTACGTATAACACCAGCCAGCGAATGAGGTATTGTTTGAGTGAGGTTTTTTTACTTGTTGGCTCCGCCGGCATAAGCAATTGCGCATGTACTTTATTGCAGTGGTGAAGCATTTCCGTAACCGTCATTTTGCCCCAAAGGGCAGAGCTGTCAGGTCTAAGATTTTGTACACGGCTGATCACCGATTCATTGCCTTCTTTTTCCAGTAGGTTTTTTCTCATGCGGAAAGGATAAGATTAAAAGTAGGCCATCCTGTTCAATTCAGGATGGCCTACGCATTCAAGTGATTAAACCTATCTCAAAACAATAAAAACTGTCAGGCTGAACCTGTCACGGTGTATCGCAGGCCATGCATATCACCCTTCGACAAGATCAGGGTGACAACGCTATGGCAACCATTTTTGATAGGGTGCAGCTTTTACTATGGACGGTGAACCAGCTTACCGCTTCCGGATACTGAACTTTCTACTGTAGGGGTGCCTTTGTAGTACACACTTCCGCTGCCTGAAATGTTTGCTTTCAAACGGGTCACTGCTTTTACTTCTGCCGTTCCGCTGCCTGAAATAGAGACATCAGCTTTATCGGCAGTGAGGCCAAAGGCCCTGATGTTGCCGCTTCCGGACATATCAGCATCCAGTGTTTGCGCTGTTCCTCCTTCGATGTCGATGTTGCCGCTTCCCGAAATAGAAACATCGACTACGTTGCTGATAAAAACTCCTTTTACATCAATGTCCGCCGATCCACTAATGTTTGCACCTTCAAACGACGGCATGGTCACAAACACTTCAAGGTTATCGTTGCGGACGTTTGTACCGTTACGGTAACCGACTTCCAGCGTATTGTTGCGAAGCTTTGTTTCGAAATACGGAAGCAGGTTGCTGTACCCTTTTACCTGCACGGAGAAATTTGCTCCTTTGGAAATATGCACATTGGTAGATCCGCTGGTAGATACTTTTGTAAAGTTGCTCACGGTACGGTCTTCAGTAGTAATCTGGCCGCTTCCGCTGACCCGTTCTTTTGAACAGGAAGCGAGCATGATTAAACCTGTCATTAAGAGAAATAGCTTGTTCATAAATTGACTTTAGTTGGTTAATGAAGTCGCAAACTTAGCTTGCTGAAGCAGGCAATTGTGTCAACAGATTCTTATCAATGTATGAAATGCAGAATTTAAAACATGAACGGTTATAAATGAAGAAAGACTGATGATGATCATCAGTCTTTCTTCATTTATCGAGCTAA
>DASVSM010000118.1:0-2777 GCA_036388115.1 Flavisolibacter sp. | reverse complement strand
CAATATGCCACGGTAAACGGGATGGTGGCTGATGATTTTGATGGGGATGGCAACCTGGACATATGCTTTGCAACGAACGATTACAGCACAGAGCCTGGCAACGGACGCTACGATGCGCTGAATGGACTCCTCTTGAAAGGTGATGGCAATGGCGGCTTTGCAGCACTCAGCATGTTGCAAAGCGGTATTTGCATTAGCGGTAATGGAAAAGGGCTGGCCAAATTAAAAAGCAGCAATGGCGCCTACCTGATGGCAGCCACACAAAACCGCGGGCCGCTGCAGGTTTATAGAAATAAGATGCCGGTGAGAGTTATTGCTGCCGCACCCGGTGATGCCTTTGCATTACTTCATTTAAAAAACGGCAAAACCCAAAAAATAGAATGTTATTACGGTACTTCGTTTCTCTCACAATCGGGCCGGTTCTTTACCGTGAGTGGCGCAGTGACATCTGTTGAAATGTTCGATTATAAAGGCAATAAAAGGGCTGTTGTGTTAAAGTAGATAATTTCTTAGGTAGTTGGTTCTTGTTGCAATTGTTTTGATCTGTCTATTTTCAATATTATGCCTGTATTATCTGTTTCAAAATCTTTTTATGTTGAAGAACAGTTGATCCCACTTCTATCAACTTTAGGAATGTCTTCAACACTGAAGGGGTTGAATATAAATAGCCGCCAGTTACAATGCAACGGAATTTCGTACAACCCTGAAAGGATTGAACTTCACGGAAGGCACACCAATAGTTCAACCCTTTCAGGGTTGCGGGAAGATTTGTCATTATCATCCACGGGTTGTACCCGTGGCTATTCAAGGTTGAAGCCTTTCAGGCTTCTGCTCATCTTATCATTATCTTAAAAGCAGTTTGCTATGATTCAGTCATCTGAAAAGGTTTTAGCTTCTGCATTGCTTTCACCGGTAAAGAATGCGGCTGCATGAAAACGCGTCTCCATCAAATAATTTTGAATTCCCGAAGTATGTGTCAACAAATGGCTGATGGTGATGGCAGACCAGTTGGTTGGTGCGTAAGGAAAATATTCCGTGATCGGATCGTTTATATCCAATTGTTTTTCTGGTGTAATTGGTAAATGAGATCAGCTACAAAAACTTTCGAGACCGATCCTAATTCAAAACAGGTTTGCTGCGTGATAGGTTTATGCGCTATTAAACCGGCAAAGCCAAAACTTTTTTGGTAAAGTACGCGGCCATTCTTCACAACATCTATAAACATTCCGGCAATTTCACCCTCCCGCATAAACTACTGTGCAGCTTTGTCAGCAAAATTTTGCGACTTACCATGCGGCATGGCAACGCCAAAAAATAACAAAAGAGAAAATGACCGAAGCATAAAAAATGATAAATGCTGTTCTTGAAGATAATTGTTTACGAAGCTTTTCAGCGGGAGGTTTTGTTCAGAAGTGCAACGCAAACTGCAGAAAATTGATATGCGGTTGTGCCGCTCTGCTATTCCCGAGGTATATTGAAGCCTTTAAAGCCACTATCATGAAGCGATTTCTGTTATTTGTTTTCGGTTTTGGAGCCCTCACCAGTGCTTCGGCCCAAAGCAACGAAACCTACTTTCTTTCCCAACCTTCACTATCTCCTGATGGACAAACCGTTGTTTTTAGTTTTGAAGGCGATGTGTGGAAAGCGGCCCTTGCCAATAAGCAAGCCTATCGTTTAACCGCCATGCAGGGATATGAGACGAATGCAAAGGTTTCACCTGATGGCAAATGGATAGCCTTCACCGGGCGGCAATACGGCAACGCAGATATTTACGTAATGCCCATCAGCGGCGGCGATATCCGGCAAGTCACGTATCACAGTGCTGCTGATGAAATGAGCAGTTGGACGCCGGACTCAAAGGCCATCTACTTCACCAGCAGCCGCGCCGGGCAGATATCAGGTTTCAAAGTACCGCTGACCGGTGGTACGCCACAACGCGTTTTTGGCAACTATTTTTTCCAGTACGATCATAACCTGGTGGAGAACCCGGTAACAGGTGAAATTTATTTTAACGATACCTGGGAAAGCGCCAGCCAGTCGCACCGCAAACGCTACAAAGGACCGTTCAATCCGGATATTCAATCGTACAATCCAAAAACAAAAAAGTTTGCGAAGTACACCGAATGGGACGGAAAAGATTTTGCCGCAACGGTAGACAAGAATGGCCGTGTGTATTTTATTTCCGATGAAGCCAACGGCGAGTACAACCTGTACACAATGGACAAGGGAAAGAAAACAGCATTAACGAATTTCCAGACTTCCATTAAAGCGCCTTTTGTAAGTTCAAATGGTACCAAAGTGGTGTTTGAAAAAGACTACCAGTTATGGCTCTATGATGTGGCTTCCAAGAAGTCAGAGAAATTGAACCTTGCCATTTTCCGGAACAATGTTCTTTCCAAAGAAAAGGACTTTGATGTGAAAGGCACCATCACCTATTTTGATGTTTCGCCTGACGGAAAGAAAATGGCGTTCACATCAAGAGGAGAAATTTTTGTGAGTGACATCGATGGGAAGTTCATCCAACAAATAGCCAAGGGTTCTGCCGAAAGAGCGATGGAAATTAAATGGCTGAACGACAACAGGACGTTGCTGTACAATCAAACAGCAGGTGGGTTTCAGAACTGGTACACCATTGCTGCTAATGGTAGTACGTTGCCCAAGCAGATTACATCGGATAAAAAGCACAGCCGCAACATCGTGTTCAACAAAAAGCGCAGCATGGCGGTATACCTGTGCGGCCGCGATGAAGTAAAGCTGCTCGACCTGAAAACAATGCA
>DASVSM010000117.1:0-3623 GCA_036388115.1 Flavisolibacter sp. | reverse complement strand
AACAGCGTTGGACAGAACACGGGCAGCCTCTTACTAAGCGGGCACCTTCCGGCCGACATCAATATTTACACGGTAAAATCAGACCTTACCATTCCTTATAAAAACGGCCGCCTGGAAGCAGGTATAAAAAGCAGCTACGTAACGAACGATAACGAAGTTGATTATAAACGCCAACTCACAGACAAGAGCTGGATGGCAGATGACCGCTCCAATCATTTTATATACGATGAGAATATTAATGCAGCCTATGTGAACGCCAATAAACAATTGGGTAAATGGTCGCTGCAAGGTGGATTACGCATTGAAAACACAAATGCCAAAGGTTACCAGGTTACCAATGATTCGACTTTTAAACGCAACTTTACTAACCTTTTCCCTAGTGCTTTCATCAGCTACGGGGCCAACAAGAACAATACTATCACGCTATCCTATAGCCGCCGTATTACCCGGCCCAGCTACCAGGACCTGAACCCATTTACATTCTTCCTTGATTCCCTGACCTATCGTGTTGGCAATCCATATTTGCTGCCTCAGTTTACTAACAACGTGGAATTAAGCTATGCCTTTATGAGCCGGTTGATTATTGGTTTTAACCTCAATCAGACTGACAACGTTATTTCACAGATCATGCGGCAGGATAATGCAAAACAAATCACTTACCTGACGTCTGAAAATGTAGCAGAATTCAGGAATATGGGCGTATCCATAACTGTGCCTGTACCGGTTACCAAATGGTGGAACACAAATTTCTTTACCAACATCTTCAACAACCGTTACAGGGGCGTATACAACAATGAGCCAATCGATATTGCCTTTACCTCTTTTAGCGCAAACATGTCCAATACGTTTACCCTGAAGCAAGGGTTTTCGGCAGAATTAAGTGGATTTTACCGGCACAAAGGCGTAGACCAACTGACGGTGGTAGAGCCGTTGTATCAGATGAGTGTTGCTTTTCAAAAGCAGGTCATGCAGGGCAAGGGAACGGTGCGTTTGAACTTCCGTGATCCTTTTGCCTGGATGCGCTTCAGCGGTTTGAATCAGTATGGCGACATTGACATGCGTTTCAGAAATATTCCGGACACCCGCCAGGTAACTGCAACATTTACGCTGCGTTTCGGTAAGCAAACACAAAACAACCAACCGCGTCGCCGCACTTCTTCGTCGCAGGACGAGCAGAACCGCGTAGGGGGAGGACAGTGATAACTCTTTCTATTTTTTCTCATGTGCATGCCGGCCCCTTTTTCCAAAGGGGCCTTTCACATTTCTAAACAGAAGAACAGGAACAGATGAACGCCGGAGCGAAAGCGAAACATGCTTATCTTCAATCCTCAAAACCATTAATCAGTTATGCCTTCTTTTGATATTGTTTCCAAGGTAGATGCACAGGCGCTTGACAATGCCGTGAACGTAACCAAGAAAGAAATTACCAACCGTTTTGATTTCAAGAACGCCCATGTCGCAATGGACCTGGATAAAAAAGATTTCAAATTGAAAATTGAAACCGACGACAGCATGAAAATGAGCCAACTGATTGACGTGCTGGTGAACCGGGCCCATAAGCAGGGTATTGCCCCGGAGGCTTTTGACAGGTCGAAAGAAGGCGCACAAAGTGGAAAAGTGTGGAAACAGGAAGTACAGATACGGAATGGACTGAAGCAGGAAGATGCCAAAAAAATTGTAAAGCAAATAAAAGACGAAGGTCTGAAAGTGCAGGCATCCATCATGGAGGACTTGGTTCGGGTTACCGGCAAAAAAATAGATGACTTGCAAACAGTGATACAGGCGGCAAAGAACTGGGACCTTGGCATTCCGCTTCAGTTTGAGAACATGAGAAGCTGATCATCTTCACCCTTGCTTAACAAAAAATCTTCTCTGCAATGCCGTTTTTCAGATCGGTTTCCCTACTTTTGCGCCTTCAAATAAGCAACAACAACCTCGTTTAAATAGATTTTTATGAAAAAGGATCTTCATCCGGCCAACTACCGTTACGTGATTTTCAAGGACATGAGTAATGGTTACAGCTTTTTAAGCCGCTCTACTGCTGCCAGTAAAGAAACCGCAAAATGGGAAGACGGTAACGATTATCCCCTGATTAAATTGGAGATCTCAAAAACGTCTCATCCGTTTTTTACCGGCAAGAATGTATTGGTTGACACGGCAGGACGCATTGACAAGTTCAAAAAGAAATACGCAAAGAAGTAATGCTTCTTTCCTGATAAGATTGATCCCGCCTCTATGGCGGGATTTTCGTTTTTGGGATTCACTATCGGATTTCTACGATAACGTCTAAACTCAATTTCTGCTAACTTCGGCCAATCGGTTGATTCCAGCCATCTACCGTTGGTCATATGAAGAAACTTGTATTCACAGAAGAATTTTGCAACCCCGGCAACCTTTTTCCGTTCACGCTTACGCGGCAGGTGCAGGACATCCGGGTTGGCATTTTAACCATCAGGGAGAAATGGGAAAACTATCTTGGATTTCCTTCGTTTGATAAGTTTGAAGAAGATTATAAAGATTTAGAAAGGAGTATCAGGATTGATGAAACTATAGGAGATGATATCGTTTACCTCGTTCATGGCAACGTTCTTCCCTCTAAAAAAATCATTAAGCAGGTTAAGAAACTGAAGCATGGCGAGTTTTTATCAGTGCCTGGAATGGAAAGTGTTGTTTACTGTATTTCCAGGAAAGAAGTGGTGGATGAAAACAACATTAAAGTAGGTAAGCCTATTGAGGTAGGAGAGGAAGTAAAAGAGATCAAAGCGCCGTGGAATATTTTCCAATTGAATGCCTGGGCCATCTCACAGGACTTTGAATTGCTGACAACCGGAAGGAAATCTGAAAAGCTCTCCACTACAAACAATGCCAAAAACCCCTCTAATATTTTTATTGAAAAAGGTGCATCTGTTGAATGCAGCTTTCTGAATGCAGCCAACGGACCGATCTACATCGGGAAAGATGCGCAGATTTTGGAAGGCTCCATGCTTCGCGGCCCGGTTGCCATTTGCGCAGGAGCGGTTGTAAAAATGGGATCGAAGATTTATGAGGGCACTACAATCGGCCCAAAATGCACCGTTGGTGGAGAGATCAAAAATTCGGTGATGTTTGGGAACTCCAATAAAGCCCATGATGGTTACATGGGCGATTCTGTGATTGGCGAGTGGTGTAACTGGGGCGCCGGCACTTCTAATTCCAATATCAAAAACAATGCATCGGGTGTGGTTGTCTGGACGCTGAACGGCGCTGTAAACGTCGGGTTAAAGTGTGGTGTTCTGATGGGTGATTATTCGCGGACGGCCATCAATACTTCCATTAATACCGGAACGGTTGTGGGTGCCTGTGCAAACATTTATGGCAATGGGCTGACGCCAAAATACATCCCCTCTTTTTCGTGGGGCAGCGATGGCCTGCAACGTTATGACCTGGAAAAAGCTTTCACTGATATAAACAACTGGAAACTACTAAAAGGAAGTGCCATTACTTCTTCTGAAAAACATATTCTGAAACATATTTTTGACCACTACTAAATAGATTGCCAATTAGACAACAGGAAATGTGCCGATGAATGATACATGTTGTATTGGCACATCTCTCTTTATCACACTAGCTTATTATAAATTCAA
>DASVSM010000116.1:0-3557 GCA_036388115.1 Flavisolibacter sp. | reverse complement strand
CGGCAACTTTGGCTTGACAATGATTTTTACGGTGATGTTTTCTCCCTTCAATACGCCAAAAGCGGCACAGAACTAACACTGGGCGGTGCTTGGTCCAACTACCTGGGAAATCATTTTGGCAAGGTAACCTGGGCTGCCAATGGTTTACCGGAAGGCGCAAAGACCTGGTACGATCATGACGCGATTAAAAAAGACTTTCATCTCTACACAAAGCTGCAGCAGGACCTGTCTAAAAACCTTCAGGCGTTTGTTGACCTGCAATTGCGGAAGGTGAATTACAGCATTGACGGTTTCCGCGATAACCCTGCACTGACAGTTGACCAACGGTACAGCTTTTTCAATCCGAAAGCTGGTCTGACCTATCATACAAATAACCTCACTGCATTTGCATCGTACAGCATCGGCAACAAAGAACCCAACCGCGATGACTTTGAAGCATCGGTTTCCGATCTTCCCAAACCAGAAAGATTGCACGACGTTGAATTAGGCGTTGAAAAAAAGGAAAAAAATTACGCTGTTGGGGCTACTGTCTATTACATGAAATACAACAATCAATTGGTATTAACAGGTAAGATAAACGATGTGGGTGCCTATACCCGTACAAACATCGCAGACAGCTACCGCCTGGGTATTGAATTCCAAGGTGCCGTAAACATCACAAACTGGCTGAAGGGTTCTGCTAATCTTACCCTCAGCCGAAATAAGATCAGCAACTTTAACGAGTATATCGATGACTATGATAATGGCGGACAGAAAGTAAATTTTTACAGGGAAACCGATATTTCTTTTTCTCCTGATCTGATGGGTGCAGCAACACTCAGCCTTCAGCCTGTTTCTAAACTAAGTGTTGACCTGTTAAGCAAATACGTTGGTAAACAATACCTGGATAACACCAGTAACGAAGGCCGCCGGTTAAATGCCTTTTATACGCAGGACATCAGGGCTGCTTATAGCTTTCAAAAGCAATTTGTAAAGAACATTGACCTTGTACTGCAGGTAAACAATTTGTTTAACAAAAAGTACGAGCCAAACGGCTACACGTTCAGTTATTATGCGGGCAATGAACTAACAACAGAGAACTATTATTTCCCTATGGCCGGGACAAACTGGATGGTTGGTTTGAACATCCGGCTGTAACCTTTCAATAAGAGAAACAACCTTAAAAACAAGCTGGACTGTAAAAGAAAAAGACTCCGTGTTTGGAGTCTTTTTCTTTTTTATGATCATACAATCAGGGAATCAAATTTGCTCCTTCCGGCACACTTGCTTCCAGTAGCTTTTCAGCAATGAGCAGGTCTACCGGTCGTGTTATCTTTATGTTGTTCTCCTCTCCTTCCAGCAACGATATCTTTAAACCATAGGCTTCAACAACAGTGGCTTCATCTGTAAAGCGTTCTTTAAAATCAATTTCAAATGCCGGAAGTAAAATGCGGCTATGGAACGTTTGCGGCGTTTGAACCAGCACCACTTTATTCCTGTCCAGTACTTCGTTGTCATTCAATTCTTCATTCAGTAACCGGATGCTGTCTTTTACCATCGTTACCGGAACAGCACTTCCCATTTGCCGCGCATGCTCAAAACAACGATGTATCAGGTCGGTAGTTACCAGGCAGCGAACCGCATCGTGCACGAAAATAATGCCATCGCCCTGCACCAGCCGCAGGCCGTTTTGTACGGAATGAAAACGTGTTTCTCCCCCCGATGTGATCTGTATTCGATTGTAATCGAAAAAAGCATCAATGATCTCACGTCCAAGATCAGTGAACTCTTCCGGTAAAACCAGGATGAGCTGAAGATCGTCGTATGCTTCTAAAAAAGCCCTGATCGTATAATACAAAACCGGCTTGCCGTGCAGCATTAGAAACTGCTTAGGAACCGCACTGCCCATGCGCTTTCCGGAACCGCCTGCAACAAGAATCGCATACTTCTTCATAATAACAAAATGGACAGGCAAATTAAGGCAAAAACAGGAGCTATAAGAAGGAATTCAGGAATCAGGAGGTAGTTCAACCAAAAATTATTTTTTATCTGGTGTATTGTTGAATCATTATAAGAAGAATAGCAAACGGCCGGCCTTTACCTGGTGAATTCTGACGCCTCACTCCTGTGTTCTCTATCTACCTTCGCGGCATGCAGACAGATGTTTTGATCATTGGCCAGGGATTATGCGGCACCATGCTTTCGTGGCAATTACAAAAGGAAGGAAAAAACTTTCTTGTGATTGATGAAGGCGCTGAAAACTCGTCATCAAAAGTAGCAGCAGGTATCATTAATCCTGTAACAGGAAGACGTTATGCCATTACGTGGATGATTGAACACCTGCTTGAGTTTGCGCAAATGACGTACGAAGAACTGGGCAATTATCTTGACACACGATTACTCTTCCAAAAAAGCATCATTGACTTTTTTCCCACACCACAGATGCGCAACACGTTTGTTGACCGCATCAGCGAGAACGATACCTACCTGCACCCTTACCCCGATCAGAATCGCTTCAATCAGTATTTTAATTATGATTTTGGCTGTGGCGAGATCCGTCCTGCCTTTTCTATAAATGTGCAAACCTTACTGTCGCTTTGGCGGACAAAATTAAAAGAGAGCAATTCCCTTTTGGAAGAAGTTTTCCGTGCAGAAGAACTTGCTGTAGCCGGTGATGGTGTGGCCTACCAAAACATTACTGCACAAAAAATTATTTTTTGCGACGGCGTTGCTTCTTCATCAAACCCTTGGTTCTCGCTTCTTCCTTTTGCCGCCAATAAAGGCGAGGCCCTGATCATAGAATGTGAAGGCCTGACCAACGAGCATGTTTTTAAAAGAGGAATGCTATTGGCGCCGCTGGCAACAAAGAACACTTTCTGGGTTGGTTCCAATTACCAATGGGAATTTGAAGATGACCAGCCTACCGAAAATTTTTTTAAGGCAACTACAAATCTTCTGAATCAATGGCTAAAGGCACCCTACAAGGTGCTCCATCACAAAGCGGCTATCCGGCCGGCTACCCTGGAGCGCAGGCCTTTTGTTGGCTTTCACCCGCTTTATCCATCCATTGGCATTTTAAACGGAATGGGTACGAAAGGCACTTCGCTTGCACCATTTTTTGCACACCAGTTGGTTCAGCATATTGTCTATGGATTTCCCCTTGCACCGGAGGCGGACGTGCACCGCTTTCAACGTATTCTTTCCAAATAACTTGATACCCAATATCCTAATAATCCAATCTTCTACTATCAAATTGAAAATGGTATGACACGTCATTTCCCCAAGCTGTTTCTGTACCTATTTAAAGATGAACCAGGACTGTTTTCACATGGCACTATCCTTGCGTCCATCTCAAAAAAAGGTTATGGACAAACGAGTAAAACGGACGATTGTGATTTGCGACTCAGACATGGATCATTCGTTCACGCTGGAAGGAATGCTGAAGAATCATAACTATGATGTAGTAAACATTACGGACGCAACCGAACTGGTAAGTTCCGTACAGAGTTTACATCCGTCGGTAGTGATGGCTAATCCCGATATGCAGGGCTTTAATGAAAACGATGTTTGTCAGAAGA
>DASVSM010000115.1:0-9942 GCA_036388115.1 Flavisolibacter sp. | reverse complement strand
AAGCCAGGACACAGGGGCAATGGACTGATCAGAAAAGTTGAATCGCCTACGGCTGGAACAGTCATTCTGATAAGTGAACTCAGCGATTGGCGGATTGATTTTTACAAAGCCAGTTTTGGTTACAGTAACAGGGCAACCATTATTGGTGGCCGTGAAACTTACAGTAAAGCTGCCGGTATCTGTGTATTGATGCACCGGGTTTTGTTGGGCCGATGTAGTGCCGTCACCAAAGTTCCATGACCAGGTATCGCCTTCGCTTACAACTCCGTTAAATTGTACGTTACTGAAAGCACAGGCGGGATTGGGCAAAGCCGTAAAATCCACCACAGGTACGCGGCCTGTGTTGACGGCGCTGTTCATTGAAAACTGCTCAGTACAGCCCGAACTGGTGGTGATGGTAAGCGAAACATTGTATGTTCCCTGAACCGGATAGGTGTGTGTAGGGGTAGGTTGTGTAGATGTATTGCCATCGCCAAAATTCCAGAGATAGGATGTGACGTTGTCCAGTGTATTGATGGCAGGTGTAAACGTAGTGGTGTAAGGCACACAGCCCAGTTGCGGAAAAGATGGAAAACTGATCACCGGCCGCTGAATACGAATAAAGCCTGCTCTTGGTAAAGTATCGGCACATCCCGATGCGTTTGTTACAATTAGTGTTACGGTATAATTACCGTATGCTGTATAGGTGTGCGAAGGGTTTGGCTGGGTAGATGTATTGCCATCACCGAAGTTCCATAAATAGTTTACACCACCTGTTGACTGGTTGGAAAAGTTAACCGTTAACGGTGGCTGGCAGCCCGACGTATTGTTAGCCGTAAACGCAGCGACAGGTCGCGGCAAAACCCTGATTAGGTTGGAAAATGAATCAGTACAGTAAGAATAGGTTTGCAACAACCGTACTGTATATGTTCCGGGTGTTGTATAAACCTTTACAGGGCTGGTTGTGGTGGAACTGGTAGCGTCCCCGAAATCCCAGGTACTGCTTTGCGCTGCAGGCGCCGAGGTATTTGTAAAACTGGCCGGAGCTAAAACACAAATGCTATCCGGTGCTGAAAATGCCGTCGAAATATTTTGGATATTGACAACGCTTGTTCGCCGTAAGGTGTCCGTGCATCCATTACTGCTGGTTACAGCCAGCGAAACATTGTAAGAGCCGGTAGCGGCATAGGTATGCAAAGGGTTCTGTTGTGCTGATGTATTGCCATCGCCAAAATCCCAGAGATAACTTAACGTTCCGGGGCCTGTTGAATTATTGGTAAACGCCACTACGAAAGGTGCCCGGCACCGGCTTGGCGGCGAGTTGGTAAAATCAATTTGCAGTCCGCCTGTAATTTGTACGTAGGATGGTTTTGAAAAGGTGGCCACGCAACCTTTGTCATTGGTAACTTTCAGGCTAATGGTATAATTGCCGGTTGTGGTGAAAGTGGTTTGCGGATTTTGTGCTGCGGACCCTGTGCCGTTTCCAAAATCCCATTGCCATGTTGCATTGGTGGTGCCGGGCGCAGGCGTGGAAAGGTCGGTGAACCGAACAGCAAAAGGCGCACAGCCTGTGCTGTCGTCTGCTAGGAAGTTGATGGCAGGTTTGTTATAGATGGTAATGAATCCTGTCCGTGTAAGTGTATTAGACCCACTGGCATTTGCAGCGATTAAAGTGACCGTATAGGTGCCTGGTGTAAAATAGGTGGTCGATGGGTTCTGCAAAGTTGATGTGGAACCGTTCCCGAAATTCCATTGCCAGGATGTGGGGCTGCCTGTTGAAAGGTCCTGAAAATTGATCACGATGGGCGCACAACCCGCTGTTTGCGCCGCAGTGAAATTGGCAGCGGGCGCCTGTGAAAAACAGACAATGCCTATAGAAAGGGTGACGAGTAAAGTGACAATTTTCTTCAAGCCGGTTCGGGTTTACGGTTTCACACCTCTTCCGTAGAAAAGATTAGTTCAAAGCAGAAAAAACTATTACGCTTTTTTTGCCTGGTGAAAATAGCGTAATACTACCTATATACTTTTATAATAACTACGTGTTTGGTCGATGGGTAGTATTATTGATAAATAGAAGAATACTTTTCTTTAGCATACGATAAAAAGAAAGCTCCATTCAAGCCTTCGCCTGTTACTTCTTTACATAATTCTTCGCTGGTGAAATAGCGGCCTTTGCTGTGGATATTGGTTCGCAGCCATTCTAATAAAGGCAATGTATTTCCCTTTCCGATCTCGCCTTCCAAACCGGTTATTTCTTCTTTTGCCTTAGCAAAGAACTGCGCCGCATAAAAACTTCCCAAACTATAAGTAGGAAAATAACCAAAGCTGCCATGGCCCCAGTGCACATCCTGCAGGGCGCCACGCTTATCATCCGGAACCGTCACACCCAAATAATTTTTGTATTGCTCGTTCCAAAATGCGGGAATTTCTGCCGTTGGCAAACTGCCTTCAATCAAACGCTTTTCCAGTTCATACCGGATGAACACATGGAAATGATAAGAAATTTCGTCTGCTTCTGTACGGATCAGGGAAGGCTGCACTTTGTTGATTCCTTTGTAGAACTGCTCCGGGCTTACCGCTTTAAATTGTTGGGGGAAGTGTTGCTGAAGTTGTGGAAAATAGTGTTGCCAGAAGTTCAGGCTCCGCCCGACATTGTTCTCCCACATCCGTGATTGCGATTCATGAATACTATACGAGCAAGCTTCCGCCAGTGGCAATCCGTATTGTTCAACCGGCAAGCCTTGTTCGTACAGGGCATGCCCTGTTTCATGAATGCAGCTCCAGGTCATATTGCCAAAATCAGCTTCATCAATGCGTGTAGTAATGCGAACATCTTGCGGTGAAAACGATGTGCTGAAGGGGTGTTCACTTTTATCCTGCCGGCCGTTTTCAAAATTAAAATGAAGCTGCCTGATCAGGTGCATGCCCCAGTCCCATTGCTGTTGTGCTGGAAACTGCTGATGCAGAAAAGAATCATCTACTTGTGTGGATGAAGTGATTGTTTGAAACAGCTCTTTCAATGGTGGGAGCAGTGTTGCAAATGTCTTGTCGATCAAGTCAACCGTTGCTCCTTTTTCATATTCATTAAGAAGCGCATCATAAGGATGTTTGGTGTACCCTAATATTTGCGCTTCTTCTTTTTTCAACTGGATCAATGCATCCAGGTCTTTTACATAAGCCCCAAATAAGTTTTGCTTTCTTGCTTCAATCCAGGAATGAAAGGTCTTGTTGATCTGCTCTGATAAGGCACGAACAAAAGCAGACGTGTACTTTTTATTCTTCTGGTAATCTTCCAGCGTTAATTCAACATTGCGTTTTTGCGCAGGCGATAAATCATTTTTGCCAACTAATTCCTGCAACAGGTTACCCAATGCATCTTCGCTGAAAAACTGGTGGGCTATCTCGGAAAGCGTACTGATTTGCTGCCCGCGGAAATGTGCGCTGCCTTGCGGAAGATAGGTTTCCTGGTCCCATTGCAAAACGGCATTGGCGGCTTTAATGTCAGCGATGCGTTGCATCTTAGTTCGGTAGCTTTCGTAAAGTTCCCTGGTGTTCATGAGTTAAAACTAAGGAGAGATTGTGAAGTAGGAAGCAAGAGGTCCGAAGAAGGAAGTAATACGATTTTCATTTCACTTCCCGGACGGTAGGATGATAAGGGATTGAGCTAATGCTGTTAAAGACATAACCCAATAACCTGTTACCAACCTGAAAAGGGTATAAGAGGTAGGACGTCTGTCTTCTGCCATCCCTTACTTTTCTTTCAACTGTATCTTCTTCACCATGCCGCCTTTTGTATCCCTGATGCTTTGCATTACAATAAAGGCCCTGGGATCAATGCGGTTTACTTCAGACGTCAGGCGATTGATCTCAAGGCGGGTGATGACCGTAAAGATGATGTCAATATTTTGATTGCTGAAACCGCTTTTTCCAAAACCTTTTCGTCCCGAGTAGACGGTAAGGCCTCTTCCCAGGTGATTTTGGATCATCTGCATGATTTGTTGGCTGTGGGTGGAAACGATTGTTACGCCTGTATATTCTTCAATCCCTTCTAAAATAAAATCCACCATTTTGGAGGCAGATAAATAGGTAAGGATGGAATACATGGCTACTTCCATTGTAAGCAGATAAGCAGCTACAGCAAAGATGATGATGTTGAAGATTAGAATGAAATCGCCAACGGTCAAACTGATTTTCCGACTGAGATAAATTGCCAATACTTCTGTGCCATCAATGACACTGCCGCCCCTGATGGCCAATCCGATTCCTGCCCCCAGGAAAACACCGCCAAACACTGCCACCAGCACCTTGTCGGATGTGATATGCGGGTAGGGTATAACCGCTACTGCTATCGCTAACGCCGAAATGGCAACAATGCTTTTCAGGCTGAAGGTTTTGCTGATCTGCTTATAGCCGAGGAACAAAAAAGGAAGATTAAAAAGGATGATCAGAAGCGAAAGTGAAATTTTCGTTTGGCTATTGGTCAATAGTGAAATTCCCATCACACCGCCATCGATAAAGCCATTTTGAATTAAAAAGCCTTTGAGCCCGAATCCGGCTGATAACACACCCAGCAACATCAGGAAGGCATCGCTTAATTGCTTGGCTACCCGCTGGCGGTACTGTTTTGCTGATCTGCGTTTCTGGATAATTTCAAGGCTCCGGCCCTTTGCAGGACGAAGGAGCGACAGGAGGAAATTGGTAAAAGCATTTTTGTCTTGCGCCATCAACCACAAAAGTAAACCGTAATAACAGCATATAAACCCGGCCGTCAGTTGGCTATTTGGCTAATGGTAATAAAACGTAAGCTTTTTTCTGCAGCATTTTGAGCAATCAGTTGCAAACGTTTCAGACTGATCTGAAGCTTTACACCGGAACGGTTGATTTCATGTGCTACCAACACCAGGCAGTCATTGTGCTGCCCTGCATCGTTCATCAGCGAAATGAGTTTGTCATCTGTGAGTCGTGAATTGTTATCAACGTTGGCGCCATAAAACACTTTGCCTTCACCCGATTCCTTCACCAGGCTTTTGTAATAATTCTGTTTATTGCTTAATGCCCTTACCGATTTAAAGGTTCGTAGCAAACAGGTATTCAACTGGCTGGTGTGGCTTCCGTAAGGATAGGCAAAATTGGAAATTTTATATCCGTCGGACCGCATTAACCGAAGGTCCCTCATGATTTCTTTTTCTTCCGTTTTGGCAAGACCGTTTTTCGTTACCTCTTTAACCAGATCGAGATGGTTGGTGGAATGATAGGCAATTTCATGACCATGTTTTTCAATCTCCCTTAGCCTTTCTTTTTGTGTTCTGCTCAATGTATGATAAGTGCTAATGTAGAAGGTGGCTTTGATATGCAAGGAATCCAGCAGCGAAAGATGACTGTACCAGTTGTCAATATAAGCGTCGTCAAAGGTCAGGGCAACCTGTCCTTTTTCTAAACTTCCTTCCGGTACCCTTTTGCGACATGAAAGGAGCATAGCTAATGTAAAAGCCAGCATGTAAGCAGTTGTTTTTAGCATGGGTCAAAATTTGTTGGATTGGAATGCTGCTTGTTTCATCCAGGCAGAAAACCGCTAATTTGGTCGTATGAATATTGGTGAAATTCTTTTAGCCATTGAAGTCTTTGCTGCACCTGAGTTGCAGGAAGACTATGACAATGCAGGCTTGATCACAGGAAAAAGAGATTGGGATTGCTCCGGTGTATTGTGTACACTGGATGTTACGGTAGACGTGGTTAAGGAGGCTCTGCAATATAATTGTAATTTGATCGTGGCACATCACCCTATCGTTTTTCGCGGCTTAAAACGGGTTAATGGCAGCAATTATATCGAGCAAGTAATTATTGAGGCCATTAAAAATGATATTGCCATTTACGCGGCGCATACCAATTTGGACAATGTTGTTTTAGGGGTAAATGATACGATTGCCAAAAAGCTGGGACTTCAAAACACCCGTGTTCTTCAGCCGAAGAATAAAATGCTCCGCCGGCTCATTACGTTTGCACCAATGGACAAGGCCGAAGAGGTCAGGCGGGCCGTATTTGCTGCAGGCGCCGGGCATATAGGGAAATATTCTGAATGCAGCTTTAACAGTGAAGGCACAGGAACTTTCAAAGCAGACGAAGGCGCTGATCCTTACGTTGGCGATGTGGGCAAGCAACACCAGGAAAGGGAGACAAAGATCGAGATCGTTTACCCGTTTTACCTGGAACCGCAGGTAGTCAATGCTTTAGTTGATAGTCACCCGTACGAAGAAGTGGCCTATGATATATTTACAATGGACAACGTTCATTATGGAATTGGCGCCGGGGTAATTGGAGAACTTGAGGCCGAAATGGACGAAATGAACTTTTTAAAAATGTTAAAAGATCGGTTTGGTCTGTCGGTTATCCGTCATACGCCACTGCGAAATAAGCCGGTTAAAACCGTGGCTGTTTGTGGCGGGGCAGGCAGTTTTCTGATCAGAAAAGCTCTCTCAAGCAGGGCTGATATTTACATTTCTTCTGATATCAAATACCACGAGTTCTTTGATGCCGAGGGGTGGATGGTGATCGCCGACATCGGCCATTACGAAAGTGAGCAGTTTACGGTAGACCTCCTGCATAAGCTTTTGGTGGAAAAATTCCCTACATTTGCCGTCCTTAAAACAGGCGTGAATACGAACCCGGTGCAGTATTTTCTGTGAATGGTGAGTGGTCAATGTTGAATAACGATCAGAACGTACAAGAGTGTCCTTCGGCTTTGCTCAGGATAAACTTGCAAGAGAAGCTTAAAGTAGCGCTGGCCTCTGGTTCCAAAAAGAAAACGCTCATTGTAAAACATAAAGCATAAAGTGAGGGTGTTTGACTTAAATAACGCCAAACCCCGAACGCCAAACCTCAAACTTAAACATGGCAACAGTAAAAGAATATTCGGTTGAAGAAAAATTATCCTCGCTGGTAAGACTTCAAAAAATTGAATCCAAGATGGATGAGATCCGCATTCTGAAAGGTGAACTTCCGATGGAGGTGGCTGACCTGGAAGACGAGATCCAGGGATTGCATGCCCGTCAGTTGCGCATTGAAGAAGAGATCAATGGCATCACGGACTTCATTGAGCAAAAGAAAAATGCCATCAAAGAAGCGCAGGAACTGATCAAAAAATACGAGAAGCAAAGTGAGAATGTAAAGAACAATCGTGAGTTTGAAGCCATCAACAAAGAAATGGAAATGCAACAGCTGGAAGTAAAGCTGTGCGAAAAACATATCAAAGACGCCAACGAAGAAATTGCTGAAAAAGCGATTTCACTGGAAAGGGCTAAAAAAGCTATTGCCAGCAAAGATGGTGTGCTGCAAAGCAAAAAAGGGGAGCTGGAGAAGATCATTTCCACCACTGAAAAAGAAGAAAAAGATCTAGGTAAAAAAGCGGGTGATGCCCGTGACCATGTGGACGGCCGTCTTTTGGCTTCTTATGAAAAGATCCGCACGAACTACCGCAACGGACTTGCTGTAGTGCCGGTAGAAAGGGATGCCTGTGGTGGATGCTTTAACTACATTCCGCCGCAAAAGCAAAGCGAAATCAAGCAGCGCAAAAAAGTAATGGTTTGCGAAAACTGCGGTCGTATTCTGGTAGATACGGACCTGAGTGACGCGGTAGAAGCGAAGTAAGATTCAGCCTAAAAATTTTATCAAAAGCTTTCCTCCAAAAGGAAGGCTTTTTTGTTTGCTGAACTCGGAAATGAAGTAATTTGTCCCTGATTATGTTGAGCCGAATATCCATAAAAAATTATGCGATCATAGACCAGTTGGAGGTAGAATTTTCATCTAACTTGAATATCATCACAGGTGAAACAGGCGCTGGTAAATCCATTATTGTTGGTGCTTTGGGGTTGATTCTAGGTCAAAGGGCTGAAGGCGCCGTGCTGCAGAACAGGGAGAAAAAATGTGTGGTGGAAGGCTGCTTCAAAGAAGAAGCTTCGGATAATCATGTCATCGGCTTTTTAAAGGAGAATGAACTGGATGTGGCGGATGAACTGGTAGTAAGGAGAGAGATTGCACCCAGTGGAAAATCAAGAGCTTTTATTAATGATACGCCGGTGAACCTTTCGCAGTTAAATACGCTAAGCAGCTTGCTGGTTGACCTGCACCAGCAGTTTGATACACTGGAGCTGGGTGAAAGCGATTTTCAGCGGGAAGTGCTGGATGCATTGGCGAATAATTTTTCACTGCTTCATCAATATGGAAAAGTATTTTCTGCTTCGCAGTCGGCCAAACGTGAACTGGGGATTTTAAAGGAGCAGAAGGCGCAGTTTGAAAAAGAATTTGACTATCACCAGTTCCAGTTTAATGAATTGGAAGAAGCCGGGTTCCGCGAAAATGAACTGGAAGACTTGGATACGGAGATCAAGATGCTTTCCAATGCAGAAGGCATAAAGAATGCGTTGACAAAGACCTATTATGAACTGGCCGAGAGCGAAGAACCGGTTGTACGCCAGTTAAAAACAATGTTGAACAGTTTACAGTCATATGCAGAACTGCATCCGGAACTACCAACACTTACAGATCGTCTCAATTCAGCTTATATAGAACTGCAGGATATTGCCGATGAAATTGACCGGGTTAATAATCACATAGGATCAGATGCTGAACGAACAGAAACGATCAATGAAAGGCTGTCGTTGGGATATCGCCTGCTGAAAAAGCACGGTGTAAATACAACAAATGAATTGATTGATATTCGAAACAACCTGAATGAAAAATTACAAGCTGTTCTAAATATTGACGAAGCCATTGCTACTGCTGAAAAACGGTATAATGATGCCTTGCAACAAGCCGAAACCTTGGCTGTAAAGATTTCAACTGCCCGTAAGGCGCAGGTGAAACCATTGGAAACGCAGGTAAACAAAATGCTGGTACAAGTGGGTATGCCCAATGCCCGGATAAAAGTGGATATTTCCAACGCACCTTTAAACCCAACCGGTTTTGACGGGATTGAGTTTTTATTTGATGCCAATAAAAAAGAACAGTTTCAGCCACTGCGCAAAGTAGCCAGCGGGGGGGAGTTAAGCCGGTTGATGCTTTGCATTAAATCGCTTGTTGCTACTTCCATGGATATGCCGACACTGATCTTTGATGAAATTGATTCGGGCATCTCTGGTGAGGCCGCAAAGCAGGTTGGTGTTATTATGAAAGAACTGGCGGGTGCAAGACAGGTGATCTGCATTACCCACCAGCCGCAAATTGCCGGCAAGGCCGATTCGCATTACCTGGTGTACAAGGCAGTGAAGAATGACTCCGTAACAACAGGTGTTCGCCTGCTCAACACGGATGAACGCATTGTAACGATTGCCAAGATGATGAGTGGGGAAAAGCCAACGGCAGCGGCATTGGAGAATGCAAGAGAGATGGTGATGAATTAGCGAAATTTAGCCTTTATGGATGCATTGCTCCGGATCGTATTTCCAATCCTTCTGGCCTGTTTAATGGCGATAGGCTTTTACAAGTCTTATCGATTGTTGAACGAAAAGATATCCGGTAGTCAAACGCTGGGTAAAGTGTTGGGTTACGCTTTTCTTCTATTTTTAAGCTGCCTGATTTTGTTCTTTGGTGGCTTTCTTCTAATGTTTAAGATTTACTTATTTCTGGTTGAGTGATCAATACAAACATTTAGTGTACTAATTTATTCTAGTGCGACTCAAAGGATTTTTGATAATGCTCTTCATTTTTGCTTCGCTGATTCCTGCGTGGTACTTACATCAATGGCTGCAAAAAATTACCCAGCCAAGAAAGTCATTTTTACGTTTTCTTGCTTACATGGTTACCGTTTTTATTTTGGTGTTTGTTTATACGTTCCTGGTAACGTTTATAATTTTTAAGTTGTTTCCACCACCAAGGAGATAAGCCTTATTTTTACAGCCATTAATAAATGCTCATGAAGTTTGCAGCCCTTCTTTTTATTTGTGTCGTTTATATTCATTATCCGGGCCT
>DASVSM010000114.1:0-3373 GCA_036388115.1 Flavisolibacter sp. | reverse complement strand
GCGGAAACACACAACGGCATCACCACCATCGAATTCTTTCATCCGCAAAGCAACTCACTGCCGCGAAAATTGCTGGCGGACCTGGCACACGAAATTCACACAGCAGGGATCGACAAAGACACCAAAGTCATTGTGCTTCGTTCTGCTGGTGAAAAAGCTTTCTGTGCAGGTGCTTCCTTTGATGAACTGACAAAGATCGTAGACAAAGAAAAAGGTTATGCCTTCTTCAGCGGCTTTGCCGAAGTCATTAACGCTATGCGCAAATGCCCGAAGATGATCATTGGCCGTATCCATGGAAAATGTGTCGGTGGCGGCGTTGGATTGGCTGCCGCTGTAGATTATGCCATTGCAACCGAGGCATCGGAAATCAAATTAAGCGAACTGGCCGTCGGCATAGGCCCGTTTGTCGTTGGTCCTGCGGTACAGCGAAAAATCGGCCTTTCTGCCTTTTCGCAATTATCGATTGATGCTGCTATGTGGCGCAATGCCGACTGGGCCCGCCGCAAAGGACTTTTTGCAGAATGCCATCCAACCGTTGAGGGCATGGACGAGTCTATCCATCGGCTATCAAATCAATTGGCGCATTCCAGTCCGGAGGCTATGGCTGAATTAAAAAAAGTGTTCTGGCAGGGTACCGAAGATTGGGATACATTGTTGCCCCAAAGGGCAGAGATCAGTGGCCGGTTGGTATTGAGCAGCTTCACAAAAGAAGCCATTGCCAGGTTTAAAGCAAAGGCAACAACTAATGCATAAAACGGTTTTAGATATAACAGGTAAATCAATAGAAGAAAAGCTCTGGCACATTTTGGAAGAAGTGAAAGACCCGGAAGTGCCGGTGCTTTCTATCATTGATTTAGGAATTGTGAGAGACGTAAAACTTGAAGGAGAAAGAATCACTATTGTTATCACTCCCACTTATTCCGGTTGCCCGGCCATGGATGTGATCAGCATGGACATCCGGCTGAAGCTGATCGAAAAAGGCTATCGTAACGTCACCATTCAACAGCAACTTTCTCCCGCCTGGACAACGGATTGGATGAGCGAAGAAGGTAAAAAAAAGCTGAAGGCTTTCGGCATTGCGCCACCCAATCCCAAACAGCAATTCTGCACCTCCGAAATGTTTCGCGAAGAAGCCATTGAATGTCCGCATTGTCGTTCTTACCACACAGAACTCATCAGTCAGTTCAGCTCCACCGCCTGCAAAGCCATGTATCGCTGCCTCCATTGCAAAGAAGCATTTGATTATTTCAAGTGCCATTAGGCGTTCGCCAGTTTACATGTTTACTGCTCACGAGCTGGCTTCCAAAGGTTTCGATGATTAGATTATTTGAATAAAATGCAACGCAAACAGCGTTAGATTTGGCATCTAAATTTTTTGCATGTCTTCTATTCTTTTTGAAATAAAAGATTCCATCGCAACTATCACCCTTAACCGCCCCGATAAATACAATGCATTCAACCGTGAAATGGCGCTGCAGATGCAGGACCGGCTGGATGAATGCAAGACCAAAGAAGTCCGTTGTGTTTTAATCACCGGGATTGGCAAAGCATTTTGTTCCGGGCAGGACCTGGAAGAAGTAGTTGATCCTGCCGGCCCAAAGATTGACACCATCGTTGGCGAACATTACAATCCAATCATCTCCCGTATTCGCCAATTGCAAAAGCCGGTGGTAGCTGCGGTAAATGGTGTAGCTGCCGGCGCCGGCGCCAACATCGCTTTAGCTTGCGACATTGTAATTGCGGCACAGTCCTCTTCTTTTATACAGGCATTCTCCAAAATTGGCTTGATACCCGATAGTGGCGGAACGTTTTTCTTACCAAGATTGGTGGGCTGGCAACGGGCATCTGCCTTAATGATGCTGGGTGATAAAGTGAGCGCAGAAGAAGCCGAGCGAATGGGCATGATCTACAAAGTATTTCCAAATGAAAGCTTTGAAGAGGAAGCGAAAAAGATGGCGGCAACACTAGCCGCCATGCCAACCAAAGGCCTGGCATTGACAAAGCAATTACTTGATAATTCATTTGAGAACAATTACGAGGATCAACTGCATGATGAAGAAATTTATCAGCAACGGGCAGGCAACACAAAAGATTACAAAGAAGGTGTGCAGGCCTTTCTGGAAAAACGCAAACCTAACTTTACCGGCGAGTAAAGAACCAGGATATATATGATTTATCAGGAAATTACAGGGGATATCATTGGATGTGCCATGGAGGTCCATCGTACACTGGGACCGGGTTTCCAGAAATATGTTTATTAAAGGGCATTAGAAATAGAGTTGAAACAAAAAACAATAAAACATATACGTGAAGCAGACATAAAAATTTTTTACAAGGGAGAATACATTGCGTTGCGGCGTGTGGACTTTTTGGTGCAGGAAATGATTACCGTTGAATTAAAGGCAAAAACAGAATTAGACGATGTTCACCTTGCACAGGCCATTAACTATTTAGAAGCATCACATTATCCAATTGGCCTGTTAATAAATTTCGGTGCGAAAAGCCTGCAGTTTAAAAGACTTTACAATAAAAGATCTCCTCACAATCAAATTAAATCCAGTGAATCCTAGTTCTGTTGTTGACAAGATGATGCGTGATGACCTGTTCAGCCAGTGGTTAGGCATTTCTGTTATTGAAGTAAAGGAAGGTTATTCTAAAATTCAAATGACCCTGCGGCAAGAAATGATCAACGGCTTTGGCATCATCCATGGCGGCATTGCCTTTTCGCTGGCCGACAGTGCGTTTGCATTTGCCTGTAACAACCGCAATAACTTATCGGTGGCTTTGGATACGAACATCACATTTACAAAAGCTACAAAACCCGGCGATGTGCTAACAGCCGAAGCGAAAGAGTTGCACAACGGACGAAGCACAGGTCTCTATCTTATTACCGTAATTAATCAGCATAGCGAACAGATAGCCTTGTTTAAAGGCACCTGCTTTCGCACCGGCAAAACCCTGATTGATGCATGAAAGAAGCACTGCTTACCTTCTTTCACGATTATCCCAACCTAGCTCTCCTCAGCAGCCTGGCCATTAGTATTTTGATTGCTGTGTTGGGCGTTGTCCCAAGCTTTTTTGTGACAGCCGCCAATATTCTTTTTTTTGGCTTTTGGGAAGGGATAGCAATTTCTTTTTTGGGCGAAACAATAGGCGCAGTGGTTGCTTTTTATCTCTACCGCAAAGGATTTAAAAAAGAAACAACAGCCCATCTCAGCAAGTATAAAACAGTAGAAACTCTCGTTAATGCGGAAAACAAAAAAGCTTTCTGGCTGGTTCTTTCCCTGCGCTTGATTCCCTTTGTTCCTTCAGGCATTGTAACCTTTGCAGCGGCTATCGGGCAGGTAACCGCAACCACCTTTCTTATTGCCAG
>DASVSM010000113.1:0-1959 GCA_036388115.1 Flavisolibacter sp. | reverse complement strand
GCGGTTTCAAAAAAAAGATAGTCATCGCCAAGGCCCATCAACGCACCTGCCAAGCTATAAACAAAAGCTGCCAGGGCACCAACAGTGATGAGTACATTCATGTTTGGAATGCCATTCCGCAAGCTTTTGACTGCCGATCTTCCGAAGAAATTCATTCCAACAGCAAACACGGGAAGTGTTAGTGCCAGTTGTACCCAGGGGTTCATTAAAAAATGTATGTGCAACCCGGGTATCATGTGCAGCATTAAAACCGCAGTAAAGGGAAGGCAGAATAAAAACCGCTGCCCGTGGTTGGATAAAAACGGCTTTTTCTTTTCGGTCTTTGCTATCCCTTCCTCTATTATTTTGTAACCAAGCGATTCAATGCCTTTGGCAATTTCTACCGGTTTTTCTTTTTCCACCACTTCAAACGAAACATCACCATCAATAGCATTGACGGTAACATTTTTTGCTCCTTTGTTGTGCAGGAATTTATTGATAGCCAATGCACAATTTGCACAATGCATCCCTTCTACTTTCCAACTGATCTTTTCCATACGTTTTTCTCTCCCCTTCTATTCCTGCAAAGTTAATTTGAGGCCTTCCGGGGGTATGGCAATTGATTCCTTATCTTTTCAACAGCGTTGCAAAGAGGCGTTAATTTTGCGCAACATGGTTACCATTTCTTTAAATGAACTAAACAGCTTTGCGCAGCACTTCTGGCAAGCGGCAGGCACGGCCAGCGTGTTTCTTTTTTATGGTGAGATGGGTGCCGGAAAGACCACTATTATCGAAGCGTTGTGTGCCGCCAAAGGTGTAAAAGAGCGTATGGGCTCGCCTACTTTTTCCATCATTAACCAGTATGCTTATTTCCAAAATGGCGAAGAAAAACTGATCTACCATATTGACCTGTACCGGCTGAAAGATGAAGAAGAGATCATCCAGGCAGGCGTTGAGGACTGTATTTACAGTGGTCATATCTGCATGATCGAATGGCCCCAAAAAGCGCCGGGACTGTTTGATAAAAATGTTGCGGAAATCTTTATTGAACCGGTTAACGAAATACAACGAAGTATAAAAATAACGCTGCCGTAAGGCAGTATAAAAGAACAGTTGTAATTTACCGGCCAATTCTGTTCACCCGTTCGCAGGTTTATATGTTCACAAGTTAAGCTGTGTAAGCAAGGCTCCAGTGAACGTACAACCCATAAACAGGTGAACGGGTAACACGTAAACTTATTTCAAGATAACCAGCCCTTATGTCGGTAAAGCCAATGGTCAGCACCTCCTTCAGCTACGAAACCCTGGAGGAAACCCTCGATATCAAACCGAAAGGAGCACAACTACACATAGGCATTCCTAAAGAAATTGCTTTCCAGGAAAACCGGATAGCCCTTACTCCCGATGCGGTAAGCGTACTGGTGAGCAATGGCCATCATGTGACCATTGAACACAATGCCGGCGAAGCCTGCCATTATGCCGACCGCGATTACAGCGAAGCGGGTGCCAGGATCGCCTATAACCGCGAGGATGTTTACAAGGCACCGATCCTGGTAAAAAGCGCACCCGTCATTGACGAGGACCTTCCCCTTCTGCAGCATAATCAAATGATCATCTCACCCATTCACCTGAGTGTTTTGAAAGCCGAGCTGCTGCAAAAAATGATGGAGAAAAGAATTACGGCTATTTCATTTGAAAACCTGAAAGACGATAGCGGCTCTTACCCCATTGTTCGCAGCATGAGCGAGATTGCAGGAAGTGCCGTCATGCTCATTGCAGCGCAATATCTTTCCTCTGCCAATCATGGGAAAGGTGTTTTGCTTGGCGGGATTTCCGGCATTGCACCAACGAAAGTTATTATCATTGGTGCCGGTATTGTTGGTGAGAATGCGGCAAGAGCAGCCCTTGCGCTGGGAGCTTCGGTAAAAGTTTTTGACAACAGCGTTTACCGGCTGAAGCGGTTGCAGAACAATATCGGTT